>JAOUGR010000264.1 GCA_029857655.1 Gammaproteobacteria bacterium
GGAAACGCTGTACCAGGAATTCGCGGACCGGAAAGTGCATGTCGCGGCTGCGATGCCGGGATTCTTCCGCACGCGGCTGATGGATCATGCCCGTGCGCCCGCGGACGCAGCCGGATTCGCGCAGAAGATGATGCAGGCGTCTAATCTCGAGGCTGATGCAGTCGCGCTCGAAATCGTCTCGCGTGCGGCGGCCGGCGCGACGCACATCGTGCTGCCGGCGCGCTATCGGTGGCTGTGGCGCTTCAAGCGCCTCGCGCCGCGCGCATACCTGCGCTGCATGGTGTCATTCAGCCGGCGCTACGCCCGGCGTGCCGCCGCCCGGCACAAGGGACAATGAGGCTCGCATGTACCTGCTGATCAAGTTGCTGCACGTCGTCGCGGTCGTCGCCTTTCTCGGCAATATCGCAACCGGTCTCTTCTGGCACGTCCACGCGGCGCGAACCCGCGATCCGCGGCTGCTTGCACACACCATGGACGGCATCATCAGGAGCGACCGGCTGTTCACCATACCGGGCGTCATCGTGATCGTTACGACGGGTGTATTCGGCGCGATCAGTGGCGGATTCCCGCTGCTGCGCACCGGCTGGATCGCGTGGACGCTGGTCCTGTTCGCGATCTCAGGCTTGATCTTCATGTTCCGTGTCGTACCATTGCAGCGGCAACTGCGCGCGCTTGCGCAGGCGGGCATGGCGGGCGGTTTCGACTATGCGGACTATCACCGCATGGCGCGGCGCTGGGAAATCTGGGGTGCCGCAGCGTTATTGGCGCCGGTCGCGGGCCTCGTGCTGATGGTCCTGAAACCCGCGCTCTGAACGCCGGGCACTGCTCGTTATTTAAGGGCGCGCAATGATTTGAGAGTCGTCTGGCGCAGCGTGTCAATCGCTACGTCGATGCGGTCATATGCTGCATCATTCTCGGCGAGCACGGCCGCAGGCATCAGCGCTGCAAGGCCATTGATGGTCAGCGATTCGAAACCAGCGGCCCGGATGTTGCGGTTGCGCTCGGTCCGCTCATTGCGCCAGTATTGTAACCGAGCGCCGAAAGCGCTATGAAAAGACTGATAAGCGCTACCAGGTTGTTGCGGAGCTGTTCGCGCATGTCCGGCATGAGGCGATGTTAGTAGAGCCGCGAAGGCGCTAGTATTCCGCGTGACACCCGGGGGAACCAATGGCCAGGCTCGAGGACAGTGGGAACAATGGCCTCCCGAAGCCGCCCGCACCGCCACGGCGTGGTGCGAATCCGTGGACGCTCTCCGCGACCGCGCGCAAGCCGGGACCCCAGTCTCAGCCGATGACCCGGGAGTTGCTCGAGGAACTGATCAGCCAGGCGCCTGTTCACGAGACTTCCGCAAACGAGGCACCCGCGCACGAAGAGGCGCGACCACCGGCCGCTGCGTCACGCCGGCGTCCAGGATTCCTTTTCCTGGTCATCGCAGGCGTCTTGATCGTGATCGCAATCCGGGTATTTTTCGAGGCGCGCGCGAAGGGCGACTGGACCAAGCTCATCGGGCCGCTGGTCCTTATTGCATTCATTGCGCATGGCTGGTGGCGTGCCCGCCAGCGGCGCGAGGCGAACAAGTCTAGGGCGGGTTGAGCGGGAGCTTCCAGACCAGCGTCTGGTTGTTGGCCGGCATCTGGTGGTCCGCCAGCAGCGTAAACCCGATGCCACGTGCAAGCGCGTCCACCGCCTCGAAATCACGAATGCCGCTTTCCGGATCACGTGCGCGCAGCATTTCGTCGAAGGACGCATTGCTCGCCGAGGTGTATTTCCGCGCGTAGCAGAAAGGACCATAGATCGCGAGTACGGCGCCGGGCTTCAGGATCACCGGAAGATTGGCGAAGAATGCCTCGACTTCGCGCCAGCTCATGATGTGCAGCGTGTTCGCCGTGAACACGCCGTCCATGCGCCGGACGTCCCAGGGCGGCTGAGTGACGTCGAGCGGGACCGGCGCACGCAGGTTTTGCGGTCCCTCGTGGACAATACGCTTGCGCAGACCCGGCATCTCGTCCAGGCGCTCACTTGGCTGCCAGACGATCCAGGGCATTTCATTCGCGAAATGCACCGCATGCTGACCCGTGCCGCTGCCGATCTCGAGAATATCCCTGCAAGCTGCGAAAGCCTCGCGCAGCACCTCGAGTATCGGGCCCTTGTTGCGCTCGCAGGCGTCGGAATGCGGGAGCATCGGCGAAGTATCGCGCACTATTTCAGGCGAGCGCGAGGCCCCAGGCCGAAGCCAGCAACGCCATCGCCGTCAGGCCGGCCGCCCATTGCAGGCCGTTGCGGCCGGGTGGCGGCATCGGGAGTCGCGCGCAAATGGCGCCGACGCCTGCGCCGACCACGAACCCGACAAGGTGCGCGAGCAGATCGGTGTTTTCGCCACCGGTGCCGGTGAATGCCAGCAGTGCGATGCCGCCGATCAGCGGAGCGGTCCTGCGCATCCACGGTGACCAGTTCCTCATGTGCCGGCGCCAGCCATAGGCTGCGACCAGGCCGAGTGCCGTGAACACGGCGGTGGATGCGCCCAGCAGGTAGTGATTGGGCGGATGCAACAGCGCATCTACGCCATAGGCGACGCCTCCTCCCAGCAGGATCAGGAGCCACGCAACGCCCGGCCCGAAGAGACGCGCGGCGGGATAGCCGAACAGTGCGCCGAAGGCGAGATTGGACAGGAGATGCGGCAAGTCTGCGTGCAGTGTCAATGCCGTCACCACGCGCCAGGCTTCGCCGCGCCCCAGAAAGCCGGCGTCGAGCACGCCGGCGGTGTGCCAGTTCTTGCTGCCCAGGTGCAGGGCGGCGGCTAGCGTGACCGCAATCAGCACCAGCGCATAGCCGAACAGGCCATACAGGGCGTGGGGATGGTTCGGCCAGACCACCGGTGCCGCGGGCGGGCGGCGGTTTTCCCGCAGGTAATGCTGGAGTTCGAATGCCGCGCGGGCGTGATCGGCAGGCAGGACCCAGAGACTGGAACCGTCGACAGTGGTGCGCCGTTCATAGGGGATGCCGACCGAATCCAGCACCAGCGCCCAGTCGGCGCAGGCTGTGGGCGAAAGCTCGCTGGTCAGCGGGATCATTGGCACGGGAACCGCAATCATGGCCGGATGGTCTGCCTACATGGTGCCTAACGGAAAGGTATCAACTAAAGTAGCGCCCATGTACGCAGAAAAGCGCGAGCAGACCCCGCAACCGGATGAGCAACTCGGCCGCTGGATACTCGGCGGGCTGGCCCTGATTGCGATCGGCGTCGGCATCTGGTTCTGGCAGAAACGGCAGTCGGTCGAGGATGTCCCGCCGGTCACCGACGAGGCGATCGCGACCGACGACGGGCGGATTCTCAATCCCATTGACACCGCCGCGGATGACGGCACCAACCTGTCGGCCGCAGACCGGATTGCGGCGCTGGTCGGCGCACCGCGCTTTGCATCCCTTTTCATCAACGATGACATCGTCAGGCGCATGGTTGCCACGGTGGACAACCTGCCGCGCCAGAAAGTCGCGATGCAGCTTTCGCCGGCCAAGCCGCCGGGTGGCCACTTCATTACCGCAGGCGGCGAGGACAATCCGGTTCTCGGCGCGGCGAATTTCGAGCGTTACGCGGGCTGGATCGAGCTGGTCGATTCGCTCGATCCGGACGCGACATTCCAG
>JAOUGR010000265.1 GCA_029857655.1 Gammaproteobacteria bacterium
GGGGCAAAAACGCCGTGGTATCCGGTCAGGTGCATCCGCGGCGGCGGCACCAGCGCCGTCAGGCGCGCCATCAGGTCCAGCGGTTCCAGCACCATGTGCGTGGTGCCGTCGTGGTACGGGGTCTTGAACTGGTAGCGCACGTGGCCGGATGAAGTCAGCGCCAAACGCTCGCTGGCCACAGGCGGGCGACTCACGTAACGGCACAGCCGCTCGAGCCGGGCGCGCGCGCCGGGAGCGATTGCGACGCCGGCATGCAATGAGAACCCGCACGCACGGGCGGCGCCGTTCGGGTCGCCTTTCAGCCCCGGCAGCCCGGGCGTAACGGTCTGCAGGATCCTGACACTTGACAGGAGTAAAGTCGCTGGCGTGACCGACGACAAAGGGCAGGAAGCCAAGGATCGACCAGAGCCTTACGCCGCAGACATGGCCGGCAAGGTGTTCATTAGTTATGCCTCGCGGGACCTTGGCGTCGCGGAAAAGTTATGCGCGGCACTCGAGGCTGCAGGCCTGCCGTGCTGGACCGCGCCACGCGACGTGCTCGCCGGGGAGTCCTATGCCGCGGCAATCGTGCAGGCGATCAACTCCTGCCGAATACTCGTGCTCGTCCTCTCGAAGAACGCCATCGAGTCTCCGCACGTGCTGCGCGAGGTCGAGCGAGCCAGTTCGAAGAGACGGCCGGTGCTGTCGATTCGCATGGATGCCACTGGATTGCCGCCAGACCTTGAGTACTTCCTGAGCGCGAACCAGTGGCTGGATGCGTCCGGCGGCCCGATCGAGCGTATCCTCCCGGCGCTAATCGGGTCCGTGCGCGGCCAGGACGCCAGCGAGACCGTTCGTGAGACACTCGGCACCGGCACCGCCGCTGCGCGCCCGCTCGCCGATCTGGTGTCGTCTCCTGCGCCAAGCACACCGTCGTCACGTTGGCGGAAGCCCGCGCTGGTGGCCGCGCTCGCCGTGGTGGCCGTCGGCCTGGCCTACGTCCTCGCCGGCAAGTTCTGGCTGTCGAAGCGCGTCGAGGAACAGAACGCTTTGGCGGAGGCGACCCCTGCGATTTCGAATAAATCGGTCGCGGTGCTGCCGTTCGTCGATATGAGTGAGAATCATGACCAGGAATATTTCGCCGACGGATTGTCAGAAGAATTGCTGAATTTGCTGGCCAAGATTCCCGACCTGCGCGTTCCAGCACGAACATCGTCGTTCTACTTCAAGGGCAAGTCGGAGGACATTCCCACGATCGCCCGCAGGCTCATGGTTGCGCACGTGCTGGAAGGCAGTGTGCGCAAGTCTGGCAACCATATGCGAATCACGGGCCAGCTCGTTCGGGCGGATAACGGCTATCACTTGTGGTCGCAGACCTACGATCGAGAGCTTGGCGACATCTTCAAGGTTCAGGATGAGATTGCTGCTGCCGTGGTGGGGGCACTGAAGCTCAAGTTGCTGCCCGATCTCGAGGTATTGAGCGCGGGAAACCGCACGACTAACCCCGCGGCACACACCCAATACCTGCTGGGCCGGCAATTCTTCAATCGCACCAATATGGATGACTTCCGCAGGGCGGTCGCGGCCTACGAACAGGCGATCGCGCTCGATCCGAAATACGCCTCGGCCTACGCCGGCCTCGCCGTCGCGGAAAACGAGCTGTCGCATGATTCTAAGAACTCCCTTGCGGAGGTGTTGGCCGGGCAGCAGCGGGCAATGGTGGCCGCTGACCAGGCGATTGCCATCGATCCGGCGCTTTCGGAAGGCTACGCAGCGCGAGGCTTCCTGCGATTCACGATCAACTGGGATTGGGCTGGCGCCGAGGCGGACCTATCGCGCGCGTTCGCCCTCGATCCGGGTTCGTATCGAACGTACACCTGCTACGCGTGTTTTCTTGCCAGCCTGGGGCGGTTGTCTGAAGCACTTGAGATAAACAAGAAGGCGATCGAACTTGATCCCCTGTCGGCCGACACCTGGTTCCGGCGCAGTACCCAACTCAACGCCGCCGGGAGGCTGCCGGAGGCCCGCGAGGCGGCGATGCGGGCACTCGAGATCAGTCCAGAGCATGCATTCGCCTGGTTCAACCTCGGCATTACCTCGCTGCTCGAGAGTAACCCCAAAGCGGCGCTGGCCGAGTTCCGCAAGGTGAATAAGGCACGGCATGAGGCGGGTGTCGCGATGGCGGAACACGATCTCGGCCACGTCAAGGATTCGCAACGAGCGTTGGATGCACTGGTCGCCGGGTATGCATCGACCAACGCATACCAGGTCGCGGAGGTCTACGCGTGGCGTGGGGAGCGGGACGCGGCTTTCACCTGGCTGGATCGTGCCCATGCGCAACACGATGGCATCCTCGTCCAGCTTAAATTCGATCCGCTGCTCGCCAACATTCGCACCGACCCGCGCTTTGCGGCGATCATAAAGAAGATGGGGTTGCCGCCCTGATCGCGCCGACGTCCGAAGTAAGTCAATAACGGACGCCCCCCAGTAACGGAAACCCCGGCGCGGGGCCGGGGATTCCTGGTCATCAAATAAACAGTTTGCTTGGTCAGATCCGATGGCAATCCTGCCAACTGAAACTCGGGAACCTAGCTGCCAGCTCCAGGAGGCCTGTAAGGTAATCCTTGTGCCTTCTTCAACGATTCGATCGTTTCCTCTACGGTCAGCAAGACAGTCATTTCGGCCCCCCGAATGGAGCCGCCTGCAGAGATCCCGATCGAGAATGCCGCTGCCGCGCCGTTGTTCGGGGCTTCAATGAGCACAAGTCCGTCGTGTTCGCCGAATGCATACCAGAAACCATGGAGCTTTCCCCCGAGTTTCTCTACAACACCTCGGGCGACGTCGCGGCGATCCTCAGGTTTCTTGATCAGTCGCGCCCACGCTTCTGGGGTGTAACTGAACCGCATAAGATAGAAAGGCATGGGAACCTCCTTAGGTAGGAATTGGTACCAGGCGGATAGGAAGTTCAAACCACCGGTCCAGGCCGAGCGGATAGGAAGTTCAAACCACCGGTCCAGGCCGAGCCGATTCGCGTAACCGACTTCGGGTCCGGGAACAGGCTACCGCCGGCGCACTGCAGCCCGCAAATCCCGCTGCCTGAGCCCCCGACCTGACCGGCCGGACCGTTGCAATCCCAGCTGGCTGAACCGGACATGCGCCGGCCCGACCGCCGCGTCACCGGCCGGCGGGATGCGCCGTCACCAGAAAAAGTGGTGAAGCCGGCGGCAACGCCCGTGAAAAGGAAGATGCGGGTGTCGGGTTGTTTGTCCGTCCCGCCGCGCATCGCATCGCCAACCGTTGCCACTGCACTGATCCGAGCCTCAGCCGACACGCTGCCGTAGAGTTTCATTGTCGTTGCGTAGTTCGCATGGCCAATGACTTCGTGCGCGATGGCAGGCGCAACACCGGCAGACTTGAGGGCGTTCGCACCTGCTACCGCCCGAAAGAACCGTATTTCCTACACCTTGGGCAATTAGTACCTATGGGCTTGTCACCGAGGCCAGCGGCTACCAGTGCAGTCAGGTCGCAAGCAGCCCGCCTACGACAACCGGGGCAGTAACAGTCTAGGCCGTGGCTGTGCCTGAGCAGGCTGGCGAAGGTGTCGACACGGATGCGCTCCATGACCAGAGCATGATGCCGATGCTGGATCAT
>JAOUGR010000266.1 GCA_029857655.1 Gammaproteobacteria bacterium
CGCGAATATGCCAAGCAGGTATGGCGACTTTGCAACCAGCGGCCCGCCGGCGAGCGCCGAGCCGCCGATGCGCGCCTCGGGGTCGGTCAGCGGCAGCACGAAATGGCCATGGCGTACCTGAGCCCACCGGGCGAGACCCCAGATGCAAGGCAGGGTCGCCAGCAGCAGCAGCAGCGAAAGGCCGACCAGGCCGTCCACGCCGATTGTTTCGGCCAGTGACTGGGAGATCCACGGACCGATGATTGCCCCTGTACCGCCACCCGCGGCAATTGGTCCGAACAGGCGCTTGGCTTCCTCGTCCCGGAATACGTCGGCCATGAAGCTCCAGAACACGGACACGACGAACATGTTGAACACCGACAGCCAGACAAAGAACGCGATTACGACCCACCGTGATTCCGGATCTGCCTTGAACAGCAGGTAGAAGACCAGCAGGTTCGACGCGAAAAAGCCGTAGGTGATCGGCAACAGGAACTGCTTGCGGACGCGCGATACGAGTATGCCGAAGAATGGCGTCAACAGGAGCATTACCACAAAGGTCGCGGTGAACAGCCACGGCAGATTCTCGAACCCCGCGCTCACCGCGAGTGCGTCGCGCAGCGACCGCAACAGGTAGTAGCTGCAAAGGAGCAGCAGGAAGTAGAGAAACGCAAGGCCGACGGCGCGCTCCTCGCCGGGCCGCGCCTGCAATATTCCGCGCGTCAGCCGATTGAGTGCCATTGCTCTAGCCCGCCCGCGTCGAACCGGCGAGATGCGGCCGCTGGCCCTCGCCGTCCTTCAGCACGAATACATGCCGCCCGTCTTTCGGCCAGTGTTCCAGCCGCGCCGCTGAAGGCAGGAACAGCGGCAGCTTGAAGTCCACGTGGATTCGCACTGGCGGTGTCAGCGGCCCCGAGCCAAGTGCAGCGAGCGACCGCGCCATCGACCACATGCCGTGAGCGACGGCGGCATTGAATCCGAACAGGCGCGCTCCCCTGTCGCCGAGGTGGATCGGATTCAGGTCACGCGACAGCCACCCGTAGCGTCGACCGATCGATCGCGTGGCGTTGATTGCTACCGTCGGCGGCGAGACCCCGTCAGCGGGTTTCTCGTATCGCAGGGTTTGCCGCGCACTGCGCGCAGCCTGTCCGCCGCTGGTCACGCGACGCGCGAGCAATGTGGCCTTTTCGTGCCAGGCCGTGCCATTGCGGTCCTCGAATTCCGTGAACAGTTCGAACTCGTGACCGCGGTCGCCGTCCCGATATCCCTCCACCCATACGCGTGCACGGTATGTACCGTCCGCCGGCAGCGGGCGAATCTGGTGGATTTCGTTCGCAACGTGGATGAGGCCCATCAGCCGGACGACGAAACGCGGATGGGTCAGCAGTGCCATGTGCAGCGGTCCGCTGAGCACATGCGGATACGTGATGGGCAGGTTACCGTCATCGTCGAATCCGCAGACCTTGCGGTAACGAGCCAGGTGGCCATGGAGCGCGCGGACGATTTCCGCACTGCCCTGCAGTCGCGGCACGGTGCAGCCTTCGGGAACGAGTGCCGCCCGCCTCGCGAACACGGCCCGCGGGTAGTAGCGAAACGCCGAGGGCAAACGCTGAAAGCGGTAATCAACGGCGGCCCGGCCCATGGATCTCCTCCGGGCGCTGAACTAGGGAACGACTCGGTCGATGGTCACAATCACCGAATCGTGGGTCGCGAAATCATAACCGACCTCGCCGTAGGGGTCGCCACTCGCCGCGGTCGGCTGGCCAGTGCTGGAGATTCTCGCGATCAGGCGCACCGGGCCGCCACTGGCAAGTGAAGTGCCTGGCATCATGGCATCGGCGTCCGTCATCGCCAGCGACACGGGCCAGGAGCCGACGGGACGTCGCACAACCGCGAGCGGCGGGCCACCTTCGCCCCTGCGTGCGATCAGGAACAGCGTGGCGCCGGGCGGCACTTTGCCGGCAAGCGCGGGTGCCAACTGGACCGATATGCCCGCTGCGCCGCTGGCGGGGCTCGCAGGCTGCGGCCTGACTGGTGCGCCAGGTTGCGTGTCGAGCTCGGACAGGCGCTCGGCGACCAACTGCCTCAGGTCCGGTGGCAAGTCGTGATTCTGCAGTTCCACCCAGCGCTGCTGCGCAAGCGCCAACTCGCCGCGCCGGTAGGCGACGATGCCGCCATACCAGAGCGCGCGCGGATTATCCGGCGCCATTGTCATGGCTTTTTCGAAGAGTTCGGCAGCCTGTCCGTCGATTTCGCGCTCATCGTTGAGGACCAGCGACTCCGCATAGCCGACAACCGCGTCCGGGTCCTGGCCCTCGCTGCGCGTATAGGCCTGGGAGAAAGCGTCACGCGCGGCACTGTAGTTGCCGAGCACGGTGGCCGACCTGCCAAGTAATTTCCAGCCTTCGAGGTCGTCCGGTTGTTGCGACAACCGTTGCTGCAGCTGCGTCACCATGTGTTCGAGGTCGGGCGCGCTTGAGGGGTGGGCGATCTCCGGGGTGGCATCCCAGGGCCAGTCGCTGGCCCAGAAATATCCTACAAAAGCGACCAGCGGCAGTCCGGCGGCGACGATGGTCGCTGCAATATTGGCCCGTTGCGGGGCCGCATCGGCCGACGAAGTCGGTCTTAGCAACGGCCACACCAGTGAGGTGACAGCGAGCGCGGTCAGCAGCACGCAGATGACGATGAAAAGTGTCACAGGTTTTCCGGTTCCTCTTCAAGCGTCGCAGGATCAGCACGTGCGGCGCGCATGCGGCGCCGGATCACCATCGCCGCGACCGCCGCTCCACCGAGCAACAATAGTATTGGCGCCGCCCACAGCAGCCAGGTGCGCGGCGTGACCGGCGGCTTGTAGAGGACGAAATCTCCGTAGCGCTCGGTCAGGAATGCGCGAATCTCCACGTCGCTCTTTCCCGCTTTCATCATTTCGCGGACTTCGCGGCGCAGGTCGGCCGCAAGTGTCGCATTGGAATCGGCGATGGTTTCGTTCTGGCAAACCAGGCAGCGCAACTCATGCGTGAGCTGTTCGTAGCGTTGCTGAAGTGCGGGGTCCTCGAGGCGCTCGGCGTCAATCGCATGCGCGTTGCCCGCGATCAGCAACAAGGCAAGCAGGCAGGCTGCTCGATTCATGGGCCCTCCCCGGGCACTGCAAGCAAGGGCAGGAAGTCGCGACGCCAGATTTCGGGGGTCATGATGCCGATCTGCTTGTGCAGAACTTTACCGTCTGCGCCGATCAGGAATGTCTCCGGCGCGCCATAAACGCCCCAGTCGATGGCCGTGCGACCATCCGGGTCGTAGGCGACGGAGACATAGGGATTGCCGAGTTGCGCAAGCCATTGCAGGGCAAGCGCGCGGTCATCCCGCCAGTCCAGGCCCATCATCGGCACCCGCCCCTCGCGCGCAATCTCAATCAGCGTTTCGTGCTCCTGACGGCAGCCGCCGCACCACGTCGCCCAGACATTCAGGAGCCAGGGCCGACCCGCAAGATCCGCCGAACTGACCCGTGTGGCAGGGTCGCCCAGCGATTCGAGCGAGAATGCGGGAGCAGGCTTGCCGATCAACGGAGAGCGAATTTCACCGGGGTTCAATTGCAGGCCGATGACAAAAAACACGATCAGTCCGGCGAACAGGGCCGCCGGCAACAGGAA
>JAOUGR010000267.1 GCA_029857655.1 Gammaproteobacteria bacterium
TGGTCTCCAGGCTGTACTTCAGTCCGCGCGGATCGAAGTAATCGTACTCGATCGCATAGCCGGGTCTCGTCAGTTCCGCCTTTTCGAAACCGCGGATGGTACGCACGAAGGCTTGCTGCACGTCGACCGGCAGACTCGTCGAGATGCCATTCGGGTAGATGATGTCAGTGTCGAGACCTTCCGGTTCAACGAACACCTGGTGCGAAGTCTTGCCGGCAAAGCGCACGACCTTGTCCTCGACCGAGGGACAATAGCGTGGACCGATGCCCTCGATGACCCCCGTGAACATCGGAGAACGATCAGTCGCGCCGCGAATGATCTCGTGCGTGCGTTCATTGGTGGCGGTGATGTGGCAGACCACCTGACGCGGATGATCCTCCCGCCTGCCCAGGAATGAGAACACTGGGCGCGGTTCGTCGCCGGGCTGCGCCCGCATCAGGGAATAATCGAGGCTGCGGCCGTCGATACGCGGCGGCGTGCCGGTTTTCAGGCGTCCGACCCTGAGCGGCAGTTCTCGGAGGCGCGCCGCGAGCCGGTTCGAAGGCGGATCTCCGGCGCGCCCGCCCTCGCGACTCTCGAGTCCGACGTGCATGCGGCCGCCAAGAAAAGTGCCGACGGTCAGCACGACCGCGCGCGCCGCAATGGTCAAGCCTGTCGCGGTCACGACACCGGTCACGCGACTGCCCGTTACGGACAAATCGGCTATTTCCGACTCCAGCAGTTCGAGTCCGGGCTGCGCTTCGAGCAAGTTGCGGATCGCGCGCTTATAGAGTGTGCGGTCTGCCTGCGCCCGCGTCGCGCGCACAGCCGGGCCCTTGCTCGCGTTCAGCATGCGGAACTGGATTCCGGCGCGGTCGGCAGCTTGCGCCATCGCGCCCCCCAGCGCATCGATTTCCCGGACCAGATGCCCCTTGCCGATGCCGCCGATCGCCGGATTGCAGCTCATCTGCCCGACCGTCGCCAAGCTCTGGGTCACGAGCAGGGTGCGCGCGCCCATCCGGGCCGCGGCGAGCGCAGCCTCGGTGCCGGCGTGTCCGCCGCCGATGATGATGACGTCGAAGGAACCCATTTCGTCAGTGCCAGAAATCCGGGGCGTCATGGTACCTTGCCCGGCCATGACCGGCATGCGCTTCGGATTGATGGCGGGACTGGCGCTCGGCGCCGCACTTGCGCCGGGCTTTCTGACCGCACAGCCGCCCGGCGCTCCGGAACTTGAACTCGCGCCCTGTCGTATCAGCGACATGCGCGGCCTGGTCTCGGTCGCGGCACGCTGCGGGAAATTCGCAGTACCTGAAGACCCGGATGCTCCCGAAGGCAGGCACATCGAGCTTGCGGTTGCGGTCGTGCCCGCGATCGCGACCCGCGCAAGGCCCGATCCGCTCTTCCTGCTGGCCGGTGGCCCCGGCCAGGGCGCCATCGAGGGATACGCCTCGCATCTCGCTCAGTTCGCGGGTATCCATCGTGAGCACGATCTCGTCATGGTGGACCAGCGGGGCACGGGCGGTTCCAATCGCCTTGATTGCGAAATGCCGGACGATGCCCTGGAGTCGGAAGAGATTCCGCCCGCTGAACTCCGCAAGCTCGCGCAGGATTGTCTTGCGAAGCTGCCTGGCCGCCCGGAGTTTTATACGACCAGCATCGCGGTCAGGGATCTCGATGCGGTGCGGGCTGCGCTTGGTTACGAGCACATCAATCTTTTCGGCGGTTCATACGGCACGCGCGTGGCGCAGCATTACGCGCGCCGCTATCCGGAACGCACACGCACCATCACGATCGACTCCATCGTGCCACCAGCTCTGACATTGGTGCCGCTGATTGCCATCGAGGCCGAGCGGGCGCTCGAGCGTGTGTTCGCGCGCTGCGCGGCGGATTTGCAATGCAACCAGCGCTTCCCCAAACTGGCCGATCAGTTCGCGCGCGTCGATTCGCGCCTGCGGCGCAGCCCCGTGACAGTGACGCTGCCGGATCCCGTGACCGGCGAGATTGGCATCGTCAAGGTGACCCGCAATCACCTGGTCACGATGACCCGCATGCTTTCTTACTCGGCACGGACTGCGTCGCTGCTGCCGCTGCTGATCCACGAGGCCGCGACGCGCGGAAACTACGGCCCGCTTGCTGCCCAGGCGATGATGGCGGGCGAGGACCTCGAGCGCATGATCGCGATGGCCATGCACAATTCCGTCGTCTGCAGTGAGGACGCGCCGCGCCTCGCCGGCACTGTCGAGCGTGCGGCGCTTGAAAAAACCTACATTGGTCCCGTGATGTACGACAGCATGACTGCGCTCTGCGAAGTCTGGCCGAGCGGTACGGTCGATGCCGATTTTCACGAGCCGCTCAAGTCCCCTGTTCCCGCCCTGCTGCTTTCCGGTGAATTCGACCCGGCCACGCCTCCTGAGTACGGCGCCACCGCTGCGGCCGGTTTTGAGAAGCACCTCCACCTGGTGATTCCCGGCCAGGGGCACGGCCAGACAGACCTGGCCTGCGTGCAACGCCTGCTGCGCGATTTCATCGAGCGCGGCACGGTGGATGGCCTCGATGCCGCCTGCGTTGGCGATATCAAGCCGGCGCCCTTCTTCCTGTCATTCAACGGACCGGCGCCATGATCCGGGTCGAAGGCCTGAGCCGGAGCTTCGGCGCGATCCGTGCCATAGATGGCGTCGGCTTCGAGGCGCGTGACGGGCGGATCACCGGCCTGCTGGGGCCGAACGGCGCGGGCAAGTCGACGACTTTACGCATCCTCTACACGGTACTGCGCCCGGATACAGGCAAGGCCAGCGTGGATGGAATCGATGTCGTCCGTGATCCGCTCGCGGGACGGCGCGCGATCGGTGTGCTGCCACATTCCGCAGGAATCTACCCGCAACTCACGGCGCGCGAGAACATCGCCTACTTCGGAGCGTTGCACGGCCTTTCCGGCCAGACACTCGCCGCTCGTGTCGATGAATTGATCGCAGAACTCGACATCGGCGATTGCGCAGATCGCCGCGCAAAGGGTTTCTCGCAAGGGCAGCGCATCAAGGTCGCGCTCGCCCGGACTCTGGTGCACAAGCCGCAGAACTTGCTGCTGGACGAGCCCAGCAACGGGCTTGATGTCATGGCGACCCGCGCGCTGCGCGCGTCGATACTCGCGCTCCGTGGCGCGGGTCATTGCGTGCTGTTCTCGAGCCATGTGATGCAGGAAGTCGCGGCGCTTTGCGACGACATCGTCATCATTGACCACGGCCGGGTCATCGCCGCCGGCACGCCCGAACAATTGCTCACACAGTTCGGCGCACCGACACTCGAGGACGCCTTCGTCGCCGCGATCGGCGACGCCCGGGGGCTCGAATGAGGGCCGTGGCGGTCATTGTCATGTTGAAGGAGTTGCGGGAGAGCCTGCGCGACCGGCGCACGCTTCTCACGAGTCTCGTGCTCGGTCCCGTGTTCGCCCCGTTATTTTTCATCCTGATCCTGAAACTCACGCTCGCGCGATCGGTCGCGACGCAGGATGAGGCGACACCCGTCACCATCTCGAATGCCGCTGCCGCACCCAATCTTGTCCAGCAACTGCGCGAGACCGGGCTCACGGTCACGCTGCGTGATGGTACCGAGCAGGATATCCGCGCCTGGATCGCCGATGGCGAC
>JAOUGR010000268.1 GCA_029857655.1 Gammaproteobacteria bacterium
ATCGCCCAGCCGCCGTCGTGCGACGCCTAGCAATAATTTCGCGCCCGGGTGTCCCGGCACGGACTTCAGGATTTCCGTGGCCTGCTCGGCTGCAAGCGTGGGATCGGAATCGAGCAATTTCTGCGCATGTGCCAGCGCTACCGCCAGCGTGCCAACGGGTTCGCGCGCCTGATTTGAATCCCCGGTCACGACAGCGGCGCGGCTCCCGCGGCAGCGGGGACCGGGTGACGCCAGCGCATCCAGAAATAGACCGGAATGCCGACGCCGGCCAGCGCGAGCGCCCACAGGAAAGGTTCAGTGCCGACTCCGATGAAGGCGAATATCGAGAAGGCCAACCCGCCGGCGCCGAACAGCCATGCGTGGCGCGGCACATTACCGGGAGCGCGCCGCCACAGCCACAAGAGTCCGAGTGAGCAGCACAAATACACCGGCAGGTTTGCGGCGGTGACAATGATGCTGAGGAAGGTAAACCCCTCCACCAGCGTCTTGCTGTAGTTCATCAGCGCTACGCCGGTGGCGAGCACGCCGACAAGAAGCAGGGCGGGTGCAGGCGCCCCGTGGCGATTGCTGTTGGCGAGGATCGGTGGCAACAACTGCCTCGAGGCCAGAGTGCGGGTTAATTCCGCGACAACCAGCGTCCAACCGTTCAGGCATCCGAGCCCGCTGATGATGACGAAGAGCGCGAGCCAGCGGCCATTACCAATACCGAGCAGCCGGTCGAGCACGTCGACGAACGGGGCGTTCGAAGCCGCAAGCGTCTCTTGCGGCACCAGAAGCGTCGAGACGGCCGTGACCGCAATGTAAACCACGGCAGTCAACACCGTGCCGACCAATGTCGCGCGCGGGATCGTCTTCTCCGGGTTCACGACGCGCCCAGCGGGCACCGTCGCCGATTCGAGGCCCAGCATCGCGAAGAGCGCGATGGTAGAGGCCGCCATCGTGGACTGGAGACTGATGGGCACGGTTGGGATGTGCTCGGTGTAGGCAACCGGATTCGCGACGAGCATCCACAGGCCGAGCAGGACCACGAGCGCGAGCGGCACCAGTTTCAGCGCGACAGTCAGTACCTGCACGCGGCCGCCTGTGCGGGCGCCGAACAGGTTGATCAGGACAAAGAGCCACACCAGGCCGGCAGCGATGATGGCCGGCGGAATGCTTGCGAGCCGCGGCTCGAAACTGACGATGTAGCCTGCCGCCCCGACCGCGAGGGCGGCATTGGCGATCCAGATGGAGATCCAGTAACACCATAGGGCGGCAAATGCGACCGTCTCCCCGAGCGTTGCGCGGATATAGGCGAACGGGCCGTCGGCCTCGGGCATGCGACGCGCCAGCGCCGCGAAGGCGAGCGCGAGAAACACGCAGCCGACGACTGTCGCGCCCCAGCCAAGGAAAGCGTTGAAGCCGAATGGCGCCAGCGACGCGGGCAGTACGAATATGCCCATGCCAATCATGTTGCCGACCACGAGCGCAGTGCACATCCAGAAACCAAGCTGGCGCGTAATCATGGATTGATCCCCGTGATGAGACGCCCTTCCTTGATGACAGCCTCGACCTTGCGCAGCAATTCGATGTCGGCAAGCGGGTCACCCGATACCGCAATCATGTCGGCAAGCTTGCCGGGCGCGATCGAACCGAGATTACGCTCCTGGCCCAGACTGCGGGCCGCATCGATGGTCGCCGAGCGTATCGCGCCCAGCGGGCCCAAGCCGTAACGCACCATGTACGCGAACTGCCGGGCATTCTCGCCATGCGGAAAGATTCCGGCATCGGTGCCAAAGCCGATTTTCACGCCGGCGCGCACGGCCTTGGCAAAACCCTGTCGCTGAATGTCGGTGGTCTCGCGGTTCTTGCGCAGGATCTCCCTGGACCAGCCTTCGCGGCCTCCGACTTCCTCGGTGTAATCGCCATTGTAGACATCGGCAACCAGCCAGGTGCCGTGGCGGCGCATCAGCTCGATGCCTTCGTCGTCAAGATACGAGGCATGCTCGATGGAGCGCACACCGGCGCGTACCGCACGCTTGATGCCCTCGGCGCTATGCGCATGAGCGACGACAAACGTGCCGGCATTCGCGGCCTCCTCGACTGCGGCCCGCAGCTCCGCCTCGGTGTACTCGGGGGCGGAGGGCGTAGTGCCGGCCGTGAATACCGCGCCTGTCGCGATGACCTTGATGAAGTCGGCGCCGCCGGCCAGCAGCTCGCGAACGCGCTGGCGAACCTCGTCTGCAGAATTGGCAACGCCGCGACGCATGTCGGCGGGCACCGCGACGTCCGGCGCGAGCCCGGTTACCTCGCCACCACCATGGCTGACGGTAACGTAGGCGCCCGCGACGAACATGCGCGGTCCCGGGACGACGCCGGCCTGGATCGCGTCCCGCAATGCAACGTCCGTGAACGCGCGGTAAGCGCCGACATCGCGCACGGTCGTGAAGCCAGCCGCAAGGGTTGCGCGGGCGTGGGCCACGCCGAGCAGCACATCCTGCGCCCCGGAATTAAGAAGCGGTGCCGCAACATTGGCCGAGGAAATATTGCCGACGAGGTGCGTGTGCAGGTCGATGAGACCCGGCAGGACCGTGTAGGCCGACCAGTCGATCACGGGCGCATCGCCGGCGGCGCCCGCAGCATAAGGAGCAATGGCGGCAATCCTGCCGTCCTCGACACGGATCACTTGATTGTCGAGATAGCGGCCCTGTTCGACATCGAGGATACGGCCCGCGCGCACGATGACCGTATCGGCCATGACCGGCGGCGCGGTCAGGAACAGTGCGGTGAGAAGTGACCAGGCGGCAACAAAGCGCCGTGTCGTCATGTCGGAACCCCCGTAAGGCCGGCCACGATGTTCAGCATGGCGCTCGGACACATGAAAACACGAGTGACCGATCCTGCGCTAGCATATCGAAGTCGAATCAACATTCCCCAGGATCGAGCCCGCCACACGCGATATCCTGCCACCGATCCTGGTGCCCGTGATCCTGGTTTTCCGGGTGGGCTAGAATCGCGCAGATCACTGCTGGGAAACAAGCGATGAACATGCTGATACTCGGAATGGTGATCTTCATCGGAATGCATTCGGTGTCGATCGTGGCGCCGCAATGGCGCAATGCAGTCGCGGCCCGGATCGGCGAGTGGCCATGGAAGGGAATCTACGCGGTCGTCTCGATTGCCGGGTTCCTGTTGCTGGTGCATGGGTACTCGGACGCGCGACTTACGCCGCTGATCCTGTACGTTCCGCCCGCCTGGATGCGACATGTGGCGGCGGTGCTGCTGCTGCCCGTGTTCGTCCTGCTGCTGGCCGCATACCTGCCGGGACGCATCAAGATGCGCGCGAAGCATCCGATGCTGCTCGCCGTGAAGCTGTGGGCTACCGCGCACCTGCTGAGCAACGGTACCGGCGCCGACGTGATCCTGTTCGGCGGATTCCTTGCCTGGGCGGTCGTCGATCGTATTTCGATGAATCGCCGCCCGGCGCGCGCGATCCCGGGTGCGCCTGCGTCGCAGCTGAACGATGTGATCGCCGTGATCGGCGGCCTTGCGCTGTACGTGTTGTTCGCATTCCGCTGGCATGCGGCCCTGATCGGCGTGGCGCCTTTCGGCTGACAATGCGCGACCCACCGACATGACGGACA
>JAOUGR010000269.1 GCA_029857655.1 Gammaproteobacteria bacterium
TGAAGGACCGGCGTTCGGTGGCGCGCCAGTGGTTCTCGATGCCTGCCCGGAAAGTCCCGCCATCAGCCGCGGGGCTGGATGGTGACGGCTTCCGGGTGCTCGAAATACACCCGCATTCGCGCAAGTTGCGGCGTGGCGCGCTGGCCGGCAATCGCTTCCAGCTGCGGGTGCGCGAGCTCACCGGAGATCTCTCCGCACTGGACGCGCGGATGCAGGCAATCGCGGACCATGGCGTGCCGAACTATTTCGGACCGCAGCGATTCGGTCGCGGTGGTGCAAATCTCCGGCAGGTCGATGACTGGGTCGAGTCGGAGCGGCTGCCGCGCGATCGCACGGCCCGCGGATTCCTGCTGTCGGCCGCCCGCTCGCTGGCATTCAACGCCGTGCTCGGCCACCGCGTCGCGAATGGGAGCTGGAATCGCCTGCTGCCCGGCGAGATCGCAAGTCTCGCGGGAAGTTCGTCGGTTTTCCGCGTGCCGGAGCTGGACGAAGACCTCGTTCGCCGCTGCCGCGAGGGTGACATTCATCCCAGCGGACCGATGTGCGGAGCAAGCGACATGCAGCCGGCGGGCGCATGTGCAGCCGTCGAACAGCAGGCGCTCGAGGAACTATCGCCATTGCCCGAGCGGCTGGCGGCTGTGGTCGCCGGTGAACGGCGTACGCTGGTGCTGCGGCCTGCCGACATGACCTGGAGTGCGGGCGGCGAGGAACTCGAGATCAGTTTTGAACTACGGCGCGGTGCATTCGCAACCAGCCTTTTGCGCGAGGCAGTGTCGGCGACAGTGCCGGTGGCGGATACCGATTGACGCGCTCAGGTATCGAGCAGCACGTAGATGGCGCCAGTGCCACCGTCGGGTCTGCGCGCCGAGCAGAAGGCGCGGACTGCATCGTGACGGCGCAGCCAGCGATTGACGGCAGCCTTCAGCACGGGTCCGCGTCCGCCGGAACCGCGTCCCTTGCCATGCACGATACGTACGCAGCGCAGGCCACGCCGGCATGCGTCCGCCAGGAACCCGAGAATTGCGTGGCGCGCCTGGTCCCGGGTCATGCCGTGCAGGTCGAGCTCGTCACGGCGCGAATACAGTCCGCGCCGCAGGCGGCGCATCGCGGCTTCCGGAACTCCGTTGCGCCGATAGCTCAGCTCCTCGCCGGTCTCGACCTCGAGATCAGTGGCATCGAGATCGAGCGATTCCGCGAGCACGCGCGCATCATCGGCACGGCGCAATGCAGCGCGCGCCGGAAGCCTGGACCGCTGTGGCACCTGCCGGGAATGCCGGAGCGGCCGCACGTCGCGCACGGCTGCGCGAAAAAGCTTCTTTTCGTCTTCATCATGCATGCGAGTGCCCGCGTGCGGCCGGCGAGAACGCCACCGCTTTGCAGTATAGTGCGGCCCGGTCGCCGGGCACGCGACGGGGATGGACAGGCGAAGCCGTGAAGATTCTTCTTTCAAATGACGATGGCTATCGGGCCGAGGGCCTGCGCTGCCTGAAGGAAGCGCTCGCGGAAGTCGCGCCGCTGACCCTGGTCGCCCCGGACCGCAACCGCAGCGGGGCCAGCCATTCGCTGACGCTCGACGCGCCATTGCAGGTCCAGCAGGTCGAGCCGGATACCTGGTATGTGATCAACGGGACGCCGACCGACTGCGTGCACCTCGCCATCACCGGGCTCTTCGATGATGAATTCGACATGGTCGTATCCGGCGTCAATGACGGTGCCAACCTGGGCGACGACGTGCTGTATTCCGGCACGGTGGCGGCCGCCATCGAGGGGCGCTTTCTGGGCCTGCCGACCATCGCCATGTCGCTGGTGCCCGACAAGGGAAGCGGCATGCATTTTCAGACCGCGGCGCGCATCGCGCGCGAGCTGGTGCTGCGCCTGCTCGCCAAACCCCTGCATCGGTCCATGATCCTCAATGTCAACGTGCCGGACCTGCCTTACGAGGAATTGCGCGGTTTCGAAGTCACGCGACTTGGCAACCGGCATCGCGCCGAGCCGGCGGTCAGGAGCACCGACCCGCGCGGCCGCCAGATCTACTGGGTGGGAGCCGCAGGATCGGGCCAGGATGCGGGGCCCGGTACCGACTTTCATGCAGTCGCGAACAGATTTGTCTCGGTGACACCGCTGCAGGTCGATCTGACGCGCCATGCCGCACTCGATAGCCTGCGCGACTGGCTGCGGGAGCCGCAGTCGTGAGCGGCGAACGTGAAGAGCCGACGCGCAGCGGCATCGGGATGACCTCTGCACGCACGCGCGAACGCCTGATCCAGCGTCTCGTCGACCAGGGCATCCGCGATCCGCGGGTACTCGACCGCATTCGCAATGTGCCGCGCCACCTGTTCGTGGACGAGGCGCTGGCGAGCCGCGCCTATGAAGACACGGCCCTTCCGATCGGCCACGGCCAGACGATTTCCCAGCCGTATGTCGTTGCGCGGATGACCGAAGCGGTGACGCTCGGCGGCGTGCCGGACAAGGTGCTCGAGATCGGTACCGGCTGCGGCTACCAGACCGCGGTGCTTGCTCCGCTGGTCGGGCGGCTGTACAGCATCGAGCGAATCGAGGCCCTGCTGCAGCGCGCCAAGGATAGCCTGAAGGAACTGGGCATCCGGAACGTGCGCTTCAAGCACGGTGACGGCAATGCAGGCTGGCCGTCGCAGGCGCCATTCGATGCGATTCTGGTCGCGGCTGCGCCGCATGCAGTGCCGCAGAAGCTGCTGGACCAGCTCGGCGAGGGCGGCAGGCTGGTCGCGCCGATCGGGCCCGAAGGCCGGCAGGAGCTGTTGCGCCTGACGCGACGCGGCGACCAGTTCCTGCGGGAACGGCTGGGCTTCGTCAGTTTCGTGCCGTTGCTGGGCGGTCTTTCCTGAGGTGGAGGGAGGGAGCAGGGTCGCAGGCCTGATGCCCGCCCGTATTTTCCTGCTGGCGGCCATGCTTGTGCTCGTGGCCTGTGCCGGAGCAGGGAAGAAGCCCGACATTCCGGATCACCACCGCGTGCGCGCCGGCGAGACCCTGTATTCCATTTCGATGCGTTACGGTCTCGATTACCACGACGTGGCGCGCTGGAATCGAATCGGCTCGAGCTATCGGATCTACCCGGGGCAAAGAATCCGGCTGAATCCGCCGCCGGGAGGGCGGTCGAGGCCCGCGCCAGCTGCAACAGTGCCGCCGGTGCCACCGCCGCGGGCATCGCCAGATGATCCTGCGCATCGGCCCCCGTCCTGGCAGTGGCCCGTCACGGGCGGACGGGTGTTCGGGACGGTAACGCAGCCCTCAGGTGGTCAGGGACTGCGCATCGATGGCGAATTGAACCAGCCGGTATTCGCGGCCGCGGACGGCAAGGTCGTCTATACCGGCAGCGGCCTGCGTGGTTACGGCCAGTTGATCATCGTCACCCATGAGCGGGGCTGGCTGACGGCCTACGGCCACAATGCGCTGCTCCACGTTCGCGAAGGCGAAACCGTGCGAGCCGGTCAGCAGATCGGGGCAATGGGGTTGGCGCCCGGCCAGCAGGCGACGCTGTATTTCGAGATCCGCCTGGACGGGCGGCCGCTCGATCCGCTGAAGCAGCTTCCGTCTCGCTGAACCCGCCATCCGGCGCCATCACACGATCAGC
>JAOUGR010000270.1 GCA_029857655.1 Gammaproteobacteria bacterium
AATTCGGCGCCCCTGGAGTCGGTGGGCCAGCGCGCCGTCACGGTCTTGAGCCGCGTGTAGAAGCGCACGCCATCCGGTCCGTGCATGTGCAGGGGACCGAACAGCGAGCGTTTCCAGCCGCCAAAGCTGTGAAATGCCATGGGTACGGGAATCGGGACGTTGATGCCCACCATGCCTGCCGAAACACGACGGCAAAATTCACGCGCAGCGCCGCCGTCTCGGGTGAATATCGCCGTGCCATTCCCGTACTCGTGGCGATCCACCAGCTCGAGAGCCGCGTCAAGATCAGGCACGCGCACGACCACGAGCACCGGCCCAAATATCTCCTCGCGGTAGATTCGCATCGCTGGGGTAACCGCATCGAACAGGACGGGTCCCATGAAGAAGCCGCGCTCGTGGCCGGCGACCTTGTGCGTACGGCCATCCACGACGAGCTTTGCGCCTTCCTGCACGCCGGTCGTCACATATCCGAGCACGCGGTCGAGATGCTCCCGTGTCACCAGCGGACCCATGTCGGCGCCCTCGGCCGTGCCCGGCAGCACGCGGATCGCGGCGAGTTCTTTCTTTAGCGCCTCGATGAGCCGGTCTCCGGCATCGCCGACGGCGACCGCGACCGAGATCGCCATGCAGCGCTCGCCGGCGGAACCGTAGGCGGCACCTGTCAGCGCATGGGCTGCACCCGCGGGATCCGCATCCGGCATCACGACCATGTGGTTCTTCGCACCACCCAGCGCCTGCACGCGCTTGCCATGATTGGAGCCGGTCCGGAACACATGCTCGGCGACCGGTGTCGAGCCGACGAAGCTGATCGCATCCACGCCCGGATCGGCCAGCAGCGTGTCCACGGCCTCGCGATCCCCATTGACGACATTCAGCACGCCGGGTGGCGCGCCGGCCTCGGTCAGGAGTTCCGCCAGGCGCAGCGGGCAGCCGGGGTCCTTCTCGGAGGGCTTCAGCACGAATGTGTTGCCGCAGGCGATCGCGATCGGGAACATCCACATCGGCACCATCGCGGGGAAGTTGAAGGGCGTGATGCCCGCGCAGACTCCGACCGGCTGGCGCAGGGACCAGCTGTCGATGCCTCGCCCGACGGCATCGCTGTATTCGCCCTTCAGCAAATGCGGGATGCCGCAGGCGAATTCGACGATCTCCAGGCCGCGCGTAACTTCGCCACGTGCATCCGCGAGCACCTTGCCGTGCTCGCGCGTCAGGATCCCGGCGATTTCCTCGGAATGCCGCTCGATCAGGTCGCGGAAGCGGAACAACACGCGTGCGCGTCGCAGTGCAGGCGTATCGGACCAATCCGGCAGCGCTGCGCGGGCGGCGGCGACGGCAATGCGGGTCTCGCCCGCCGAGGCGAGCGCAACCTGCGTCGTCGCAACGCCAAGCGCTGGATTGAACACGGGTGCGGAGCGTCCGCTGGCACCCGCGACGCGCCGGCCACCAATGTAATGACCGAATTGTTCCGGTTTTCCTGTCATGGTCACCGCCCACTGTCGTCATTCGGCGTCGATACCCGTCGGATTGTCGCGCGATCCGCCGCGATAGTCACATCATTGCGTTCTCCCCGCAGGAGTGAGCAATGTTCCAGCGAGTCCTTGTGCTGATGGCCCTGTGTTGGCCGCAGCCGGCTGCCCGCGGACCGAACCCACGGGAATGGCGCCCGCCAATGCACATACTGTCCAGGCCGTTCTCGAAACACCGCCAGTCGCATCCTCGGGCGATGCGGCGGACGATCCCGTGATCTGGGTCCACCCGTTGAGCCTGGTCATCGGTACCGACAAGGACAAGGGACTCAACGTTATGACCTCGGATGGCGATTCTTGCAGGAGTTGCCCGACGGACGCTTGGACAACGTGAATCTGCGCGACGATTTGATGCTGGGAGGACTCGGCGTGACCGTGGTCGCCGCAAGCAATCGCAGCAACGACAGCATCGCGCCCTACCTTCTGAACCCCGCGACGCGCCAGTTCGGAGCGGAACTGGTGCACGAATTCGAGGTCGGCGGCCGCGCCGAAGGCTGTGCTGCGGACGACGAACTTGGAATTCTGTATGTAGCCGAGGAGGGCAGCGCCCTCTGGCGATATTCCGCCGAGCCCGGTGGCGGCTCGACACGAACGGAGATCGACCGCGTGGGCGGAGTCAATGGACTCAAGGCGGACCTCGAAGGCGTCACGATCTGGTAGTGGCCGGGGGCATCGAAGGCGTTTCCGATACCGACGGTATTGGCGTCACGAGCCGGCCCGTGGGTCCGCAATTCCCGAACGGCCTGCTGGTGGTCCAGGATGGCCTGAATCTGGATCCTTCCGAGCACCAGGACTTCAAGTACGTATCCTGGCGGGCCATTGAATTGGCGCTCGGGCTGCCCGGCGGCTGAGGAACGCATCGCCGATTGGCCGCATGCGGATCCACCGGTGGTGCCGCCTGCGCGGCCGATCCGGTAAGCTGCGGCGCGAAATGCCGCTACCATCGCAAATTCACAAGACACGCGGGCCGCGTGCCCGGCGCCGCTCGGTCGACACCAAGTATCGCTCTCCCTTCAAGCGCATACCCCTGTGGCTGCGTGCGCTGTCGTCGCTGCCGTTGTCGGTCTGGTACGCCATCGCCGCGGTCTGCGCATGGCTTGCGGAATATGTGGCGCGCAACCGGCTGGACATCATCGACATGCAGCTCGCCGCCTGTTTTCCGGACCGTGACGCCGGCTGGGTCCGGACCACGCGGCACGCTTTCTACCGGAGCTTCGGCAACGTGGCGGCCGAGATTGTCAAAGCGGCGACGATCGCGCCGAACGAGATCGACAGGCGCGTGACACTCGACAATTCCGAGGCCGCTCGCGCAGCGCTCGGTTCCGGCCAGTCGATCATTGTCGTCACGTCCCACAACTGCAATTGGGAATGGACGCTGCTCAAGCTCTCGGTCGGCATGGGTCACCCGATTCACGCGGCCTACAAGCCGCTGAAAGGACGATTCGGTGATCGCCTGATGCTCACCATCCGCTCGCGCTTCGGAGCCGAAATGATTCCGGCGCGCAGGCTCTTGATGCGCGTGCTGCGCTACCGCGGCCCGGCGCGCATCGTCGCGATCGTGGCCGATCAGGCCCCGACGTCATCGGCGGTGCGCTACTTCACGCGATTCATGGGGCTCGACACCGCGTTCTTCATCGGGCCGGAGGCGATCGCGCGCGGCGCCCGCCTGCCGGTCTGGTATCTGGCGATGCGGCGCGTGGCGCGTGGCCGCTACCGGGTGGAGTTCGTGCCGTTGGCCGCCGCCGGCGAGGAGCTGGGGCCGGGCGAGTTGATCGAGCGCTACGCGGCCGCCGTCGAGGCGCTCACCCGCGAGAGCCCGCCTGAATGGCTGTGGAACTACCGGCGCTGGAAAGTGCAACGCGATGCAGAGGGCAACCCCTACGTCGTCAAGTCGGGAGAAATCGCAGGCCCGGGCTGATCACCTGCCGCGCGCCTGATGCGGCAAGCGGGAAGGCGATGAGATTATAGCAAATACAGGTGCTTACCTTGCATTCCTCAGGGTTTCTGACAAAATGCGACGCAAGTACCTGTGGGGCGGCAAGGCCCGAACCGTTAACTGGTTCCTACGGTAGGCAAAAC
>JAOUGR010000271.1 GCA_029857655.1 Gammaproteobacteria bacterium
GGCACCCGCGCAGGCCGCGACCACGACCCCCTGCGTCAGGCCGTCCGTATGATGCAGCGGCAACAGGTTCATCAGGCGCGTGCGCTTGTCGAACCCGTACTGCCGAACGAATGTGCCCATCTGGGCAAACAGGCCCCGATGCGTGATCTCGACGCCCTTGGGGCGGGAGGTCGTGCCCGACGTGAAGAGAATATAGGCGGTGGATTCCGGGTCGACCGATTGCGGAGGCGCGGCCGCCCGGGCCGTCTTCAGCACGGCGGGATAGGAGTCATTGCCGCCCGCGGCGTCAATGCGGAGGATGGGCAGCCGGTCGCGTTGGTCCGGCAGCAGCCGTTCGACCAGCCGGGTATCGATTATCAGCCCCCCAGGATCGGCCGCATCAATCAGCCTTGCAAGCTCGGTTGCCCGCACTTCTGGATTCAGCACGACGGCGGTCACGTCATTGCGCAGAAGCGCGATGAAGATCGTCGCAAGCGCCAGATCATCATCCGTCGCCAGCACGACGCGCGCGCCGGGCGCGAGGCCCATGTCCGAGAATGCGCCGGTGAGTCCAGGCAGACGGGCGACCACGTCGCCGAATTTCAGCGTGCCGGATTCGGCCACGATGAACGCACGCTGTGGCTCCACGGAAGCCATGGCGTCCAGCAACGCAATCACATTGGGGACGGTGTCGGCACCTGTTGGGGTCGGCATGTCTCTTCGAGTCTCCCTGGCGAGTGTACTCAGGAATCGGCTTCGAGATTCCTGACAAGATCGTAGATGATATTGAGCGCCTCTTTCGGAGTCAGCTTGTCCGGATCGATTGCCCGTAACTCGTCGAGTACTTCGGCGCTCCGGTCCGGCGCCGCAAGCGGCAACGCCGCCTGCGGGCCCGGTGGCGCATCGCGCCGGTGCTGGCGCTCGATTTTCTCCAGGTACGCCTTTGCGCTCGCGATCACTTCGCGCGGCACGCCCGCTTTCTGCGCGACCTGCAGGCCGTAGCTGCGGCTCGCCGGTCCTGGCCGCACGGCATGCAGGAACACGATGCCGTCCAGGTGCTCGGTCGCGTCCAGATGGACGTTGTCCACCTCTGGAAGCTCGGCAGCGATCTCGGTCAACTCGAAGTAATGCGTGGCAAACAGCGTGAAGGCGCGCAGCCGCCGCGCGATGTGGCTCGCGCAGGCGAATGCGAGCGACAGGCCGTCATAAGTGCTGGTGCCGCGGCCGATTTCGTCCATCAGCACGAGGCTATGCTCGGTGGCCGCATTCAGGATCACCGCCGCCTCTGTCATCTCGACCATGAAGGTCGAGCGCCCGCCGGCCAGGTCATCCGAGGCGCCGATGCGCGTGAAGATCCGGTCGATGGGCCCGATCACGGCGCGCTCCGCCGGCACGAAGCTACCGATCGAGGCCAGCACCAGGATCAACGCCGCCTGGCGCATGTAGGTGGACTTGCCGCCCATGTTCGGGCCCGTGATCACCAGCATGCGCCGGCCGTCGCGCAGCTCAAGATCGTTCGGCACGAAGGGATCATCGAGCACGCGCTCGACCACGGGATGACGACCGCCCTCGATGCGAAGACCCGGCGTATCCGTGAGTTCCGGACGCACATATGAAAGGGTCACCGCACGCTCGGCAAGATTGGCGATCACGTCGACCCCTGCGAGCGCCGCGGCGAGGCGCTTGAGATTCGCAAGTTCCAGCGTCAGCGTGTCGAGCAGCGCGTCGTAAAGTTCGCGCTCGCGCGAAAGCGCCCGGTCGCGGGCGCCCAGAATGCGGTCCTCGAACTGCTTGAGTTCCGGCGTGGTGTAGCGCTCGGCATTCTTGATGGTCTGGCGGCGGTGGTAGTCAGGCGGCGCGCGCCCCGCCTGGCTGCGCGGCAGCTCGATGTAATAACCGTGCACGCGGTTATAGCCGAGCCGTAGCTGCGAGATGCCGGTGCGCCGGCGCTCGTGCTCCTCGAGCTCGAACAGGTGGCGGTCGGTGCCCATCGCGATAGCCCGCTCGTCGTCGAGTGCGATGTCGTAGCCCGCTGCGATCACGTCGCCATCGCGCAGCAGCGGCGGCGGCGATTCGACCAGCGCATGGGTGAGGAGGGCGTGCAATTCAGGCTGCGCTGCCAGGTCAGCAGCGACATCAGCCAGCAGCGGCGAATCAAGCCCGGCGAGCGTCTCCTGAATGGCGGGGAGCATGCCGAGCGCAGCGCGCAGCATGGCGAGATCGCGCGGTCGCGCCGATCGAAGTGCGATCCTCGAGAGCACCCGTTCGACATCGCCGATTCCGCGCAGGCCTTCGTGCAGTGCCGCCGCGCGGCCGGATTCGATCAGCGCGGCGATGGCCTGATAGCGGCGCCTGAGCTCCGCATGGTCGCGCAACGGCCGCTGGATCCAGCGTCGCAACTGCCGCGCGCCCATCGCAGTCGCGGTCCGGTCGATGACGCCCGCGAGCGTGTGCTCGTCACGTCCGGCGAGGCTTCGATCGAGTTCGAGATTACGCCGCGTGGCCCTGTCCATCGCGAGCGCCTCGTCGCGCGACTCGCGCGCAAGCCCGGTCAGGTGCGGCAGGGCCGCGCGCTGCGTGTCACGCACATATTGAAGGAGCGCGCCCGCGGCGCCGATCGCAGCACCCAGATCCTCGGCACCGAAACCCGCCAGGTCCTGCGTGCCGAACTGCTGGTTGAGCACACGCCGGGCGGATTCGCGCTCGAAATGCCAGGGCGGGCGCTCGACGATGCGTGCCGGCATCGCGGCCGCCAGGCCGCCGGCCGTTCCCTCGGCCAGCAACAGCTCGGCGGGCCTCAGGCGCTCCAGTTCCGAAAGCAGGGATTCATTTCCCTCGCCTTCGAGCACGCTGAAGCGGCCCGCGCTGAGGTCCAGCCAGGCGAGGCCGAAGGCCTCGCCGTCCATCGCGATGGCGGCGAGTAGCGTCTCGCGCCGGGCGTCCAGCAGCGCATCGTCGGTAACCGTGCCAGGCGTCACGATGCGCACGACTTCGCGCTCGACCGGTCCCTTGGATTTCCCGACTTCGCCGACCTGTTCGCAGATCGCAACAGGCTCGCCCTGTTTCACGAGCCGCGCGAGATAGGTATCGAGTTTGTCCACCGGGATGCCCGCCATCGGGATCGCCGTACCAGCCGATTCGCCGCGCTGGGTCAGCATGATGTCGAGCAGTTTCGAGGCGCGGCGCGCATCTTCGTAAAAAAGCTCGTAGAAATCGCCCATCCGGTACAGCAGCAAGAGATCCGGATACGCGGCCTTGATGCGCAGGTATTGCTGCATCATCGGCGTATGGCTTTCGAGACCCGCGAACAGGGGCTCGGTGGCGGGTGGGCGCTCGGAGGCCGTCATTTGAGGCATTATGACGATACGGAGGATCGACGACACATGAGCATTGCTTATCAACTGGACCAGGGCGTGGCGACCCTGACATTCAACCGGCCGGACAAGAAGAATGCGATCACGGGCGAGATGTATGAGGCAATCGTCCGGCATCTCCGGGAATCAGCGGCGGACAAGGCGGTGCGCGCGGTCCTGTTCACGGGTGCGGGCATGGCTTTTACGGCCGGCAACGACCTCAAGGACTTCGGCGACCCGAAATTCGCGCGGCCGGATTCGCCCGCGCT
>JAOUGR010000272.1 GCA_029857655.1 Gammaproteobacteria bacterium
CACGTTGGCGTTCAGCCGGAACAGGTTCATTGGGTCGTACTTGGCCTTCAGCGCCACGAGCCGTTCGAAGTTGGCGCCGTAATTCTCGCGATAGCCGGCCATTGTCGTGTCCGGATCGGTGAGATTCGTGTAGAAGCCCCTGGTCAGCGGCTCCAACTCATGCCAGTTCGCTCGCATCTTGGCGATGTTCTCGTCAATGCCATCCTTGTTCGGCCAGCCACCGACGGTACCCAGCAGGAATTGCGCCTCGCGATTGGGGAATGCCGTCGCGTCCGGCGCCATGCGCCTGTACGCCCCGCCACCATGATCGAAGAAAAGAAAATACCAGTCCGGCATGCGCCTGAACGCGTCGATAATGAGGTCGATGCCGTCATCCTTGAGCTCAGTGATGAAACCGCTCTTCAGATAATAGTACTTGCCGGGTCCGAGAAACTCGTCGGCGCCGATCTGCATCGCCAAATAGGACATCGGTGCGATATCGTCACGCACGGGCTTGCCGAAGGCGCGCAGCTTCTTGAGCCAGGTCTCGCCTTCGGAATGATCGCCAGACCAGCATACTTCGATGCCGAACATGGCACCGTCGGGTTCATGGTGCAGGTCGGGTGCCAGGCTGACAACGTCGGGCGCGTCCGCCGCGATGTCGCGGTAGTAGCGCATTACGTCGCGTGCCTGATCTATCGGCCAGACAATATTGCCACCGAGGATGGTCGGATCCATGCGGTGCAGTCGGTACTCGATCGAAGTCACGACGCCGAAATTGCCGCCACCGCCGCGCAGGCCCCAGTACAGGTCCGCGTTTTCGTCGTCGCTTGCGCGGAGAAAATGGCCATCGGCCGTGACGACATCGAAGGATGCAGCATTGTCGCAGGCGAGCCCAAAGCGTCGGCCCAGCCTGCCAAAACCGCCACCGAGCGTGAGACCCGCGGCGCCGGTGTGCGATACGGTGCCCGCTGTGGTTATCAGCCCGAACGCGGCACTTTCAAGATCGAGCTGCCTGAGCAGCGAACCCGATTCGAGGTAGGCCCGCTTCGCCTCCGGATCGACGCGCACGCCCTGCATCTGCTGCAAGTCGATCACGAGGCCGCCGTCACAGGTGGATTTGCCCGAAAGGCTGTGGCCACCGGCCCGCACGGCGGTCAGCAACTGGTGCTCGCGTGCGAAATCGACGGCGTGCCGAACGTCTGATGCGCCTTTGCAGCGCACGATCAATGCAGGCTTCTTGTCGAACATCGCATTCCAGACGCGACGAGTCCGGTCGTAGTCCTGGCTATCCGCCAGCAGCACGTCGCCGCCCAGGCTGGCGGCAAGGGCCTCGATGGACGAACCGGGCAATACGACTCCGCCACCCGCGAGTGTTTTTGCCGGCAGGTCGCCGACGCCCTTGAGAACGGACGCGAAGCCGCGCATCGGCCAGGCGGCAGCGAGCGCAAGGCCCGCACCGACGAATTCACGTCTCTTCATTACGGTTCCCCCCTGAAAACCTGGAACTCAGGAAATATTACTCCTCGCCGCCCTCCATCGCACCCAGCGCCGGATGACGAAGCCGATTGCGAGCGCGATCGCGACGTCCCGAATGGCAGTCCAGGTCGTGATGAACGCTATTGCGGCGCAGCACAGGAGGGCGGCGACCGCGATCCATTGCCCGCCGGGCATGGGCACGGGTGCCGGCCCTTCGCGGCGTCGCAGCACGATGAGAGCCGCTGCAGTCGAGCCGTGGGCAAGTACGCGAGTGATCACGAAGATGGTCAGCAAGTACTTGAAAGTGCCGGTGATCGTCAGCAACCACGAAATGGCCGTGTAGGTGATGATCGCGACATGCGGCGTATGAAATGCGCGATGTACGGCCGCAATCAGGCGCGGCAGGTCGCCGGCCTCGCCCAGCGCGTACACGTAGCGCGGCACGACGAGCATCTGCACGGCGAGCCCACCGGCACAGGACACAACCGCCGCCGCGGCCATCAGCGTGGCGCCGGCCGGGCCAATGAAGGCTTTCGCGACGTCCAGTAGCGGCAACGCCGAGGCGGCGGTATCCGGCAGCACGCCGAAACAGGCCAGCATCAGCAGGAGGTAAAGCAGACAGGCGATCGCGAGGCCACCCAGGATACTGATGGAGAGGTCGCGGCGCGGATCGCGCATCTCGCCGGCGACAACCGCGGCGACCTGGAAGCCGACGCAGGCGAAGATCGCAATCTTCAGTGCGTCCACGATGCCGTCTGGCTGTCGCGGCTCCGTCGCCGGGATGTCGTTCCAGCCCGCGAACCAGAGCCCGGCAAGGGCAATGAGCCCGAGCGGCAGCATCTTGGCGATCGTCAGGAGGTTGCCCAGCCAGGCGCCGCGGGTGACGCCGCGGACATTGACCGCGGCCAGGGCGATCGTGAACACGGTGATGGCAATGGCGCGTGGCCAGGCTGCCGCAAGCGTGGGCCAGAGCGCCGCCGCGTAATCGAGCATGACCTGAGCGATCAAGGCGGTGGACGCGAGACTGGAAAGCGAGAACAGCCAACCGACCGCGAAACCGGTCAGCGGCCCGAAGGCGTCCTTCGCGTAGTACTGCGGCCCGCCGGTGACGTCGTAGCGGCTCGCGACTTCGGCGAGCGACAACGCCAGCAAAGCAACGACGAGGAACGCAACGAAGATGACGGCGAGGCTGTAGCGGCCCGCGCCGATTGCAAGGCCCGCCGGCATCGCGAATACGCCGGCGCCGACGATCGAATTGACCGTCAGCGAGATCACGTCGAACCGCCGCAGGCCGCGATACAGCCTGGGCGGTTCGACGGAAGCAGGAATCATTGCGTCGTGGCGTCGGGTGCTTTCATCATCGCGCCGGCGTCAACCGCTGCACGCCAGGTGCCATCTACTTTGCTCCACACGGTCACGAATTCGCCGTTGGTCGCAGGTTTTGAATCCGCGCCATCCGGATCGAATGTGAAGGTGCCGAGCTCGTACGCCAGATCGCCGGATGCCGCGACCTTGACGTCGCTGGTGGACCAGGTGATCGTCGAATTCGGCATCGCCGCGGCCCCTGCCTCCATGTCAGCCTGCATTGCGCCCGGACCCTTCAGGATCTTGCCGTCGAACAGGCTTACCGCATCCGATGTGTAGATGCCGCTGGCGATACTGGCCGCATCCCTGGCCTGTGCCATCTGCAGCCAGGCTGCCGAGCGATCGCGCACTGCCTGTGCTTCGGCAGCCAGGTCGACCATCGGTGCTTCCGGCGCCGGCTTGGCGCAGCCCGTCGCGAGAGCGGCACAAGCCGCCGCTATCAGGATCGTCGTTCTTCCAGTCATGAAACCCCCCTGGATTATTGATCGTTCATCCGTATCCAGCCACGTGGCCGAACGGAAACCCGCCCTCGCGGGGGCGACTATCTTAGACCTCGGAGCGGATTGCGCAAGGCATGGCTCAGCCGGCTTCAGCCGGCGCGGCGCGAATGAAAACCTGGCGATTGCCGGGCTTCCAGGTCTTGCCGTCGTCGAGCGTGAACTCCATGCGTGATTCGAAACGGTCGGGCTCGACGTTGAAGCGCGTGAACCGAAGCTGCATCGAGCCGCCGTCGGCGAGCGGCGTCGGCGGCGTCGTGCGTGTCTCGCCGTCGAA
>JAOUGR010000273.1 GCA_029857655.1 Gammaproteobacteria bacterium
GGTCGCCATCCTCGAGGAACCTCAGGTGCTCCAGCCCGCAGCCATCACCGACCGTGCCGCTGCCGAGGATCTCGCCGGGACGCAGGGTTTCGCCCTGGCTCACGTAGGCGATCAGGTCCTCGAACTTCCAGCGCATCTCGGCGGAACTGCCGCGCGAGCGTTCCTCGCCGTTCACCCGCACGATCATCGGCAGCGTGTAAGGATCGGATATCTCGTCCGCAGTCACGATGCAGGGACCGAAGGCATTGGCGCCGTCGAAGTCCTTGCCCTTGGCCGGCCCGAGGCCACCCGCCATCTCGGCGCCCTGCGCGTCGCGCGCGCTGAAATCGTTGAAGATCGTGTAGCCGAACACGTGCTCCATCGCGCGCTCGCGCGGGATATCGGCGCCGCCCACGCCGATGATGCAGGCCAGCTCGCACTCGTAGTCCATCAGCCGGCTGTAGGCGGGCCAGCGGATGGTGTCGCCCGGGCCGCTGACCGAAAAGCGGTTGGCCTTGTAGTAGAGCGGGCGCTCGTACCACACGGGCGGCGGACGGTAGCTGGCCGCCTGTGCCAGCAGTGCCGCCTGCTCTTCCGCGCTGGCGGCGCGGCTGGCGCGCATGCGGAATGCCGCGCCGAAAGCCTGGATCACGTGCTTCTCGAAGCACATGAAGTCCCGGACTTGCGGCGGCAGCGGCAGCGGAGCAAGCAGTGCGCAATCCTTTGCGCCATACACGCCCCCTGCCGGAGGGTCTGCCACCCACCCCCGCGCCCGCTCCCAGGCCGGTGGCCCCGCCTCGATCAGCGCCAGCATCGACGCGAACTCGGCGGCATCGCCCCCCGCCCGTCGCAGGTCGAGCACGCCCCCGCCAGCGAGCATCGCGCCGGGCCGCGGCGGGCGGTCATCCGTCCTGAATGTCACCAGGCGCATCGGCCAAGCCTCCTCGCGCGCGCCGCAAAAGAAAAAGGCCCCGGCCCGTTGAACGGACCGGGGCCTGATACTCGCATCTCAGAAGCGCAGCGTTCCCTGCACCGCCACCGTGCGTTCCGGCTCGACGAAGCGCCAGGCGCTGAAAGCGCCAAAGGTGCGGCCGGCGAGCGGCGTGTCATTGCCGTACGGCAGGATCTCTTCGTCGAACACATTCTTGCCGATCAGCGACACGTCCCAGGAACCGCTCTGGCTGCCGATGCCGAGACGGGCGTTGACCTTGTAATAAGACTCCTGCCTCTGCCGGGCATCCAGCGTCGGCGCGACGAAGTACGCGTCGGTGTAGTAGACATCGGCGCCGAAGTGGAACGCCAGAGTGGCGCCGATGGGCCGCCTGTAATTGCCGCCCGCCGTGATCACCCAGGGCGCCACGAACTCGTTGGGCTTGCCCTTGTAATTGCAGTTCAGCCCGTCGCCCGCATTGGACGGCTGCCCGAATGCGCACTGGCCGATGTAGTCGATGAACTCGAAATCGGTGTAGGCCATGCTGCTGAACAGCTGCAGGTTCTCGGTCGCCTGGAAGCGCATGTCGATTTCGAGTCCCTTGACTTCGGACTCGCCCGCGTTGCGGACATTGAAGCCAAGCACGCCGTCAAAGGTGCTGACCTGCAGGTCGCGGAATTCCGTCCGGTACAGCGCGGCATTGATCTCGAAGCGGTCGCCGATCCGCGCCTTGGCGCCGATCTCGAAGGTCGTGGCGTCCTCCTCTTCGAATTCAAAGGTGCCGACGCCGGCGGCCGGCAGGCAGCCCGCGGGCGTATTGGGCGCCGTGCACGCCGTGCCCGGCGGTATCGTCGGGTTGTTGGAGCGCGCGTCGAAACCGCCCGACTTCGCGCCCTTGCTCCAGCTCGCGTACATCATGGTGGCATCGTCGGGCGACCACTCCAGCGTCACCGACGGCAGCAACTGGCCCTCCTCGCGGCTGCCGGACAGGTCGTGCAGGTCCGTGCGCCGGACATTGAACACGGCCGAATAAACCGCGGGCGCGAGCGCCGCCTGCAGGCCGGTCAGCGGATCCCCGTCGAGCTCGGTGATCTTCAACGAACGGGTCGCGTCCTTCTTGTCCTTCGCGTAGCGCAATCCGAGGGTCGAACGCAACTCCTCATTCATGTTCCAGCTCAACTGGGCAAAAGCGGCATAGCTCTTCGAGTCCTGCGTGAACAGTCGTGGCGTGCCGGTGTTCGCAATTGCCGTGCCGGCCCTGCCGCAAGGCGGCGGAGTCGGGTTGGCGAACGGCCCGACGCAGAGCGCCGGATTGCTGTTCAGCAGCGGTACGAGCACGCTGTTCGCCGCCACCTGGATCGTGTCGCGGAATTCCAGGTCGGATGTCTCGTAGTACGCGCCCAGGATGTACTCGACCTTGCCGCCGGTCGGCGAGGTCAGGCGGATTTCGTGGCTGGTCTGGTCGAACTCCTCGTCCATCAACACGTTGAACACGTTGCCGCCGGTGAAGTCGCAGTCGCACAGTTCGGAGAAGTCGTACTTCGAATAGGCGTTGATGATCGTCAGCGTCTTGTCGCCGAGCTGCAAGTCGGCCTGCAGTACGTACTCGTCGGTGTCGTTGTTGCTGAAATCGCCGTTTGACGAGCGGATGTAGTCCGCGGTGTTGTTCAGGACGCTCGGGTCCTGGCCAAAGGCGGCAAGGATCTGCCCGTAGGTCAGGCCGGTGAACGGACCCGCCGCGGCCGGCAGTTCCTGCGCGATCTCGATCTGGCGGCCGGTCACGTCGAATTCGCCGTGTTCGGCTTTGAGCGCAATCGTGACGTCGTCGTTGAGGTCGAATTCGAGCCAGGCGCGCACGGTCGTCTCTTCACGGCTCGGGTCGTCGGTAGACAGCGTGGCGTTCTTCAGATGCCCGTCGATCTCGCGGTAGCGGGCCGCCAGACGGCCGCGGAAGCGGTCGGTGAACGGCCCGGAGATGTGGGCGGTGAATTCCTGCTCGTCCAGGTCCGGCTCGTACAGCGCCGACACCATGGCGTCGAATTCGCTGGTCGGGCGGGCGGTCGTGATGTTGAGCGCGCCGCCGACGCTGTTCTTGCCGAACAGGATCGACTGTGGGCCGCGCAGGACCTCGACGCGCTCCAGGTCCAGGAACGGGGCGCGGGTCTGCTGCGGCCGGCCGCGGTACACGCCGTCCACATAAGTGCCGACGGACTGCTCGAATCCCGGGTTGACGCCCGAGAAGATGCCGCGGATCGAGATGTTGTTGCCGATCGCGGTCTCGGTCATGAACAGCGTCGGAACGTAGTTCTTGAGGTCCTCGATCTTCATGATTCCGGCTTCGGCGATCTTGGTGCCGCTGACCGCGCTGACGGCGATCGGCACGTCCTGCAGGGACTCGGTGCGCTTCTGCGCGGTGACCACGATTTCAGCCAGTGCCGTGGATTCCTGGGCGCCGGCAGCAGCGCCAGCCAGCGCGAGCAGGACGCCGGACGCGATCGCGGTGCGAGTCATGCGATGGTCAGTCATTTTGAGACTCCTGTTTGGGAGCCGGTTCTTTGGGTATTCGGAACAAACGGTCGAGGCCCCCTCACGTTTGTTGTGCGCAAGCGTACCACCTGCCATCGGTCAGTCAAAATCCCGGCGGATCAAGGCGTGCGGACACGCGACCGGGCTGTTGCCCCG
>JAOUGR010000274.1 GCA_029857655.1 Gammaproteobacteria bacterium
GGACCGCGATCACACGATCATCCTGCGGCACCCTTTCGACTGACCGTGCGCGGTTTCTGCCGCCCACCCGCGAGCATCGCTTCCACGCGGTCGAGCGTGGCCGACAACTCCCGAACCACGCGGCGATCGTGGTTTCGCTGCAATGTGAGCGCAGCCTGGAAACTTCGCGCAGGATCCTTCAGCGCTTCGGGCGAAAGCCGCAGGCCGTGGCGGGCGAGCAGCGGAGCGAGTTCATCGCTGCACCGCAACAGGTCGCGACGGGTGCTCTGGTAGGCATGGTCGACCAGCCGGCGGCGGTCCGAGTACCGGAACATGTTTGAGAAGAACATGCGCCGATCGGCCCGGTCCGGCTCAAGCAGCAGAATCTCGGCGCGCGGGAAGCGGTCCTTGTAGGCGGCGACGCCAACCTGCATTCGCGACTGGACCAGCGAGCGAAGCGTCTGGCCCAGCACGACCGGTAGGCCGTGATCGGTGAGGTCGATCCTGCGCTGCCGCCTGCCACCGGCGGATGCGTCGAACGGCACGAGGGGATTGATGCCGAACAGCAGATCGGCGCCCGCCTCGAGCACGACTGAAGCATGCATCGTCCGCAGCAGTGCGCCGTCCGCGTAGGTCTCGCCGTCGATCTCGACCGGCGAATAGAGCCCTGGCAGCGCGGTACTGGCCTGGATGGCGCGTGAGACCGGCACATGGTCGAGACCGGGTGCGCCGAACACTGCCGCCTTGCCGGTATTGAGGTTGGTGGCGACGATGTACAGCCGGCGGCGCAGTTTCCTGAAGTCGTTGGTCATGCCGCCGCTATCGAAAAGCCGGCGCAGATAACGTTCGAACGGCGCGCTGTCCAACATGCCCGCGGGCATCGCCGCGGCGAACGGCGCCAGCAGTTCGGCGATGCTCTGCGACAGCGGTGCTCGCAGGAACTGATTCGTGGCGTCCCAGATGATGCCGGGCAAGCCGGCAATTCGCCGTGCGTATTCGCGAATGGCGGGCTGCAGGAACAGGCCGGGATGCGCTGGCTCGTGACCCGAGTCATTGCTGATGGCGATCCGGCCGATGTCGATGGGTGTCAGGCCATTTGCGAGGCTGGCCGCGAGTATCGCGCCCGAACTGACTCCAGCGTACGCATGCAGGTCATCGAGTTCGAGGCCCTCGACGCAGTCGGTGAGTGCCTGCAGCGCGCCCAATTCGTAGAATGCGCCCAGTGGCCCGCCACCTGCCAGTGCGACTCCGATGCGGCCCGTCTTGCGCGGCCGGATCGCAGTCTGAAGTGTCAACATGGCGGATGTCGCCGCGCTGCCCGGGGCTCAGCGCGACTTGTGTTTCGGCTTCTTGCCGGCGAGCTTCTCGACGCTGGCCGACAATTCCTGGACCCGGCGCGACAGCGCGCTGATCTCTTCCGCAGTCGGCATGCCGAGCTGATGCATCGCGCGCTGAACCCGCGACTGGAAAATCTTCTCGAGGTTGTCCCAGGTTTCGCTGGCCTGCTCCTTCACAGTGTCCACGCGCTGGTTGACGGTCTTCTGGGCTCCCTGGAAAGCCTGCATGACGACTTTCTGCGCCGCGTCCAGCGCGCCGCCCTGCAGCTTTGAGCCCTCGCGCATCAGCTCGTCGAAGACCTTTGGTGCGCCGGCCTGGGCGCGGGACATGGCACCGAGCCCGGCCAGCCAGATCTGGTGGGCGGAATAAAGCAGGTTGAGGTCGCCTTTTGGCTTGCCGGACCCTCCGAGCTTGCCCTTTTTCTTCGCCGCCATGATCCTCTCCTTGCCGCGGGCTGGCTGAACGCCGGTCCAGCGTCAAGAATACCGCGTTCTGATCAGGAGTTCATGATGGCCGCCGCCAAGACACTTCGCTTCCCGTACGACCAGAAACCGTACAGTTACGATGGCGACGCCCTGAAGAAATCATGGCCGCGACTGCATGCGGGAGACCGGGAGGCATTTCCGGAAACACCGCAATTGCAGCAGGCCTGGCGGGCATTCCATCGCGGCGACTTCAGCGAAGCGATTGCGCAGGGCTCGAAACTCGGGCCGCAGGGAGCCTCCGCCGCGAACAAGGCGGCGGCGGTTGCCGCGACATATCTGGTGGAGGACGATCGCCGCGCGATCGCCATGCTTCAGGAGGCAGCGACGCGGGCCGACCAGGCAACGCGAAAACTGCCTGAAGATGCCAATGCATGGTACATGCAGGCATTCGTGCTGGGTCGCTATGCGCAGCGCGTTTCCATCATCAAGGCACTTGCCGAGGGCATCGGCGGCAAGGTGCACGATGCGCTCGAGCGTTGTATCGAGATCGAGCCAAGGCACGCAGATGCACACATCGCGCTCGGGCTGTATCACGCAGAAATAATTGACAAGGTCGGCGCGCTGGCCGGCCGTCTGACCTATGGGGCGGACGCCGCGAAATCGGTGAAGCACTTCGAGCAGGCGCTCAAGCTGAACCCGGGATCCGCGATCGCGCATATGGAGTACGCGAACGGGCTCCTGATGCTGCACGGCGACAAGCAGAAGGCGAAGGCCGTCGAGTTGTACGAGAAGGCTGCCGCGTGCAAGCCTGCCGATGCGATGGAGCGGCTCGACGTGGAGCAGGCAAAAGCGGAGCTGGAGTAGGGCGGCGCAATCCTATCGGCCGTTCCTCAGAAAAGGACCCAGCAGCACTGACAGCACGACCTTTTCGAATTCATCGTGGAAGCGCGCCGTCACGGCGGACGGGTCCGGAATACGCTTGTAGTCGGCGATCAGGCCGAATTGAACCTGGCCCGCGTAGGACAGGATGCTGACGCCGAGGCCGATATCGCCGGACTGGGGTACCCAGAAAATCAACCGCGAGATGCGCCGGCCGGCCAGGTACATCGGATGCGCCGGACCCGGCACGTTGGTGGCGACCAGACTCGCCTTTGTGGAAAGCAGGTCGATTGCCGCGGACTGCGCGGCTCCAGGCAACATGCCGAGCGCAGCCATCAGACCCAGCGTCAGCACCGGCTGGTAGGAACCCTTGAGCGCGGTCATCGCTGCATGAACTGAGAACAGGCGTTCCAGCGGATCGCGTATGCCGATCGGCAACTCCAGGAACACCAGCCCGAAATGATTGCCGAGCCCTGCCGCCGCCCGCGGATCGCGCAAATTGACCGGCACCGTGGCCCGGATCGTCTTGCCCGCCGTGTCCTCGCCGTGGTCCCGCAGGTACGCGCCGAGCGCGCCGGCCACCGTCGACATCAGCAGGTCGTTGACCGTGCAACCGAGTGCCTTCGAAACGGCTTTCACTTCCGTGAGCGGCAGCGGATCAGTCCAGGCCGCGATCTTCCGCGCGCCCAGCGTGCCCTTGAAGCGGGTCGGGGGATCGTCGCTGAGTGTTGCGACGCGCGTGAGCTCTGCGGCGATGCCGAGTGCATGCCTGGCGAGTTCGCCGGCATGTTCTGGATTGCGCGTGAGGTCCGCTGCCTTCGCAAACCATTGTGCACCCTCGGCGATGGCCTTCTGCACGAGCGCCGCGCCAGGCACATTCAGCCGGCCGAGCCATGCGAGGGTCTCGTCTTCATCTGCGGCACCCGCACTGCCCGCAGATTCCGGGTCGGGTGGCGACGCGCCCGGTTC
>JAOUGR010000275.1 GCA_029857655.1 Gammaproteobacteria bacterium
CCTGGCAGGATCACCTGAAGGACAGCCTGCTCGCGGCAATGGATGAAACCGAGGCGCTGCGCCTGCTGCGGGACTGGGGGCGGTACTTTCCGGTCGCCTACCAGGACGACACGGATACCGATGCGGCGCTCGGCGACATTACCTGCCTCGAGGCGCTGGTTTCCGAGCCGTCCGGACTGTTCATGAGCCTGTACCGCCCGGTAGAACAGCCGCCGCACAAGGTCCAGTTCAAGCTCTTTCGCCGTGAGCGGCCGATCCCGATTTCGGATGTGCTCCCGACGATCGAGAATCTCGGCCTCAAACTGATCAGTGAGCGGCCCTACGAAATCGAGTCGGCGACGGGCACATTCTGGATACAGGACTTCGAGCTGGAACATCCCCGTCGGGTCCGCATCGACCTGGACAGCGATGGGCCGCGCTTCAAGTCGGCATTCTCCAACGTCAGGCTGGGCCGCGCAGACAACGATGGCTTCAACCGGCTGGTGCTGGCCGCGGACCTCGGCTGGCGCGAAGTGATGGTGTTGCGGACCTATGCACGCTGGTTTGTGCAACTCGGGCTGCCGCTCTCCCAGACTTACATGGAAGAAGCGCTCACGAGTAATGCTGCCGCAGCCGGCAGGCTTTTCCGTCTGTTCGTCGCGCGCTTCGACCCGCAACTGAGGCGATCCGAGCGGCGCCGCGTCCTGGCCCGCCAGCGCGGCGCGCTGGTCCGCCTGCTCGACGACGTGAAGCGCATCGACGACGACCGCATCCTGCGCGTCTTCCTTGCGGCAATCGAAGCGACGCTGCGCACGAACTATTTCCAGACGGCGGCCGATGGCGAGCCCAAGTCCTACCTTTCAATAAAGCTCGATCCGCGCAAGGTCGCGGAAGTCCCGCTGCCAAAGCCGATGTACGAGATTTTCGTGCATTCCCCGCAGCTGGAGGGCGTGCACCTGCGCATGGGTCGTGTTGCGCGTGGCGGCCTGCGCTGGTCGGATCGCCGTGAGGATTTCCGCACCGAAATCCTGGGCCTGATGAAGGCGCAAAACGTCAAGAACACGGTGATCGTGCCGGTCGGCGCCAAGGGCGGCTTCGTCCCACGACGGCTGCCAGCGACTCGCGAGGAAGCGCTGCGCGAAGGCAAGGATTGCTACCGCACATTCATCCGGGCGTTGCTGGACCTCACGGACAATGTCGTGTCCGGAAAAGTCGTGCCGCCGGCCGCAGTCGTGCGCCACGACGATGACGATCCCTACCTCGTGGTGGCGGCAGACAAGGGCACGGCGACATTTTCCGATGTCGCCAATGGAATATCCGCCGAGTACGGGTTCTGGCTTGACGACGCATTCGCCTCGGGAGGCTCCGCCGGCTACGACCACAAGAAGATGGGTATCACGGCCCGCGGTGGCTGGGAATCGGTCCGCCGTCACTTCCGGGAACTCGGCATAGACATCCAGTCGCAGGAATTCACGGTGGCCGGCGTCGGCGACATGTCGGGCGACGTGTTCGGCAATGCGATGCTGCTTTCGCCGCACATCCGGTTGCTGGCTGCGTTCAATCATCAGCACCTCTTTCTCGATCCTTCACCAGACCCCGCGCGCAGCCACTCCGAGCGCCAGCGCCTGTTCGACCTGCCGCGTTCAGGCTGGGAAGATTACGACCCGAAGAAGCTGTCGAAGGGCGGCGGGATCCATTCGCGCCAGAACAAGGCGATCGTCCTGTCGCCGGAGGCACGCGCAATGCTCGGCATCAGCGCCAGCGCTGCAGCACCGATCGAGGTGATCCGCGCGATCCTGAAAATGCCGGTCGACCTGCTGTGGAATGGCGGTATTGGCACGTACGTCAAGTCCAGCGAGGAAACCCACGCTGAAATCGGCGATCGCTCGAATGACGCGGTCCGCGTCGACGGGCGCGACCTGCGCTGCCGCGTGATCGGCGAAGGCGGCAACCTGGGTTGCTCGCAGCGTGGCCGCATCGAATACGCGTTGGCGGGTGGTCGCATCAATACGGATTTCATCGACAATTCCGCGGGTGTGAACTGCTCGGACGTCGAGGTGAACCTCAAGATCCTGTTCAGCCCATTGATGGAATCCGGCAAGCTGAAGCGGCCGGCACGCAATCGGCTGCTTGCGCGAATGACCAAAGAGGTCAGCCAGCTCGTGCTGCGCAACAATTACCTGCAGAGTCTGGCGATCTCCGGACTGCAGGCACGCGCCGTGGAGAGGATCTTCGAGCTCGGCCACGTGATCCGCGCACTGGAGCGCGCCGGTACGCTGGACCGCACGCTGGAAGCCCTGCCCGCGGACGACGAGATCGTAGAGCGGCACCGCAAGGGGCTTGGCCTGACGCGCCCCGAGCTTGCGATGCTGCTTTCCTATTCAAAGATCTGGTTGTCCGGCAAGCTCATCGAGTCCGACGTTGCCGAGGATCCGTTCCTCGGCAGCGAGCTCACGCGTTACTTTCCGGAGCCTGTGCAGCGCCTGTTTCCGAAGGCGATCCTGCGGCATCAGCTGCGTCGCGAGATCATCGTGACCGCAACGACGAACAGCCTGGTCAACCGCATGGGGCCGGTATTCGCAATCCGCACGCAGGAGGATACCGGAGCGGACATCGGCAGCATCGCACGCGCATTCGCGATAGCGCGCGAGATCACGGAGATGCGCGAGCTGTGGGCGGACATCGAAGCGCTCGATGACCGCGTCCCTACGCCGTTGCAGTACGACATGGCGCACCAGACTACGCGCCTGCTGCGCCCCCTGACCTACTGGGTCCTGCGCAATCTCGGTCCGGACCTGGACATCGAACGCGCGGTGTCACGGCTCAAGCCCGGCATCAGCAAATTGATGGGAGAATTGCCCGAGCTGATCGAGGGGCTGGAATTCGACCGCTACCAGCGTGCGCTGCAACGATTCTCGGTGGAAGGCGTGCCGGCCCGCGTTGCGCGACGCGCCGCAGGCCTGGGCGCCATTCATTCAGGCGTGGATATCGTCGAGGTCGCGGCTGCGCGTCATGCGCCGATTGCGCACGCAGCACGCGTTTATTTCGGCCTCGGCGCGACGATCGGCCTCGACTGGATCCGGGGCGAAATCGAGCGGCTCGTGGTCGCCGGCCACTGGCAGGCGCTGGCGCGCGGAACCCTGCGCGAGGAAGCCTATTCGCTGCAGCGCCGCCTGTGTGACCGGATCATCGCGCGCGGCGGGCGGCGGGATCCGTCAGCCGCGGTGCGTACCTGGCTCGCCGATCGGGGTGCGGCGGCCGACCGGCTGAGCCGCACGGTGCAGGAGATGCGCAGCACCGGCGGAGCTGATTTCCCGACGCTGTCGGTTGCGCTGCAGGCGGTGCGACGGCTTGCAGAGCGCTAAGGCACCCGTGGGATCGCCCGGCAAACTGGTACTCGTGCGCCATGGGCAGAGCACCTGGAATCTGGAAAATCTCTTCACCGGCTGGACCGACGTCGACCTGACCGCGCAGGGCCGCATCGAGGCCCAAGCCGCAGGCAAGCTGCTTCGCGAACAGCACTATGAATTCGACGTGGCTTTCACATCGGTCCTGACGCGCGCGATCCGCACGCTCTGGCTGATGCTGGACGAAATGAATCGCATG
>JAOUGR010000276.1 GCA_029857655.1 Gammaproteobacteria bacterium
TCCATGAACGGCGGGTGGCGTCCGGCGAGAATCGCGGTCGCAAGCAGGGCCGCGTTTTTTGCGCCGGCCACACCGATTGCGACGGTTGCGACCGGCACACCCGCCGGCATCTGCACCATCGACAGCAGTGAGTCGAGGCCATTGAGCGACTTGGTCTGGATCGGCACGCCGATAACCGGCAGCAGTGTCTTCGCGGCTGCCGCGCCGGGCAGGGCCGCGGCGCCCCCGGCGCCCGCGATCAGCACCTCGATTCCGCGTGCCGCGGCGCCCGAGGCGTACTCGAAAAGCAGGTCGGGAGTGCGGTGGGCGGAGATGACCCGGGTCTCGAAGGAAACGGACAGCGAGGTCAACATGTCGGCTGAGTGACGCATGGTCTCCCAGTCGGATGCCGAGCCCATGATGATGCCGACCAGTGGTTTCATCGCAAAAGTCTAACACGCGGCGCGCATTGACCCATGCGCCTGGGTACGCAAGTCACTGTCTTGGCAGGGATCTAGTGCCGGATCAAGCCTTAAATACCCCCGCGCCGACAGGGAGTATGCGGTGCGGGGGGATGCCCGAAATCAGGGGATGCTTGACACGTAGGGCAACGCGTTCAGGCTAGCGCGGCCGGACGGCACATCAAGAATGGGCCCGTCGCGGGAAGGCGACAGCAACAGCAGACTCGCTCGCCTCAGTGGCCGATCGTATCGCGTACCCACCGGAACAACTCCCGCTTCGCACCAGGCGGCTTGTCGCCAGCGTGCTCGGCGGCAGCGGCGCTCACCAGGCGTGACAGCATGGCGCGGTCCGCCTTCGGGAATTCCGCAACGAATTCGATGATCGCCGCCTGGCCCCCCTGAACCAGCCGATCCCGCCAGCCTTCGGCCCGCTTGAAGCGCATGGTCTCGAGGCGAGTGTTCGCGCTGACTGCCTCGAGTGCGGCGCGAATCGGTTCCGGATCGACCTTGCGCATGAGCTTGCCGACGAAGAGTTTCTGCCGCAGCAGCGCACCGTGACTCGTGATGCGGCGGGCGAGCTCGATCGCATCGCGCAGTTTCTCTGGCAGTTCGATACCGGCAACCAGTTCCTCGGGTGCCTCAATCAACTGCTCGCCCAGGGCCTGCAGAACCTGGGCCTGGCGTTTCAGTTCACCCTTGGTCGGGGGCGGTGGCTCCCCGGGTAGCTGGCGGCGACGCATCGGGACGATGCTAGCATGCGCATATGAGCCAGCCGGAAGCCGCCCATCCCGCCCAGTCCGAGCTCGAAAGCGTCGTCGAACAGGCCCTCGCACTGGCGCGCAGACGCGGCGCGACCGCCGCTGAAGCGGGTGTCGGCGCCAGTTCCGGTCTCTCGGTCACCGTGCGGCTCGGCGAGGTGGAGACGCTTGAATACCAGCGCGATCGCAGCCTCGGCGTAACCATCTATGTCGGTCATCGCAAAGGCTCGGCGAGCACCGCGAACCTGACGCCATCCGCCGTCGAGGAAACCGTCAGCAAGGCGATGTCGATCGCGAGCTTTACGGCCGAGGACGAATACTCCGGCCTGCCGGACGCTGAACTGATGGCCCGCGACTTGCCGGACCTCGACCTCTGCCATCCCTGGGATATCGACGCGCCGGCGGCGATAGAGCTGGCGAAACGCTGCGAGGCGGCAGGTCTCGCCGTCGACCCGCGCATCAAGAACTCGGAAGGCGCGTCGATCGCGACGCACCGCAATCTGCGCGTGCTCGGCAACAGCCACGGTTTCATCGGCGGCTATCCCTCCACGTCGCATACGGTCAGCTGCGTCGTGCTGGGACAGGCGAATGGAGACATGCAGCGCGACTACTGGTACTCGGCGGCACGCGATTGGAGGGAGCTGGAGGATGTCGAGGAGGTCGGCCGCAGGGCAGCCGGGCGCGCCATCAGCCGTCTCGGCGCCGGCAAGCTGCCGACCCGCAAGGCACCGGTGCTGTTTGCGCCTGACATGGCACGCGGCCTGATCGGTCACTTCACCGGCGCAATCAGCGGTGGCGCGCAATACCGGCGCAGCAGTTTCCTGCTGGATGCCGCGGGGCGGCAGGTCTTCCCGCGGGCCATCTCGCTGCGCGAGCGACCGCATCTGCGGGGCGCGCTGGGATCGGCGCCATTCGACAGCGAGGGCGTCGCGACGCGCGACCGCGACCTGGTCGTCGATGGCGTGCTGAATGGCTACCTGCTGGACGCCTACTCCGCGCGCAAGCTCGGGCTTGGGACAACCGGCAATGCCGGGGGCGTTCACAACCTGGTCGTGGAGGGTGACAGGCTGGACCAGGATGCACTGCTGCAGCGCCTCGGCACCGGCCTGCTCGTGACCGAGATGATGGGGCAGGGCATCAATCCGGTGACCGGCGATTATTCGCGCGGCGCGGCGGGATTCTGGGTCGAGGATGGCGTCGTCGGCCGGCCGGTCCACGAAATCACGGTCGCGGGCAACCTGCGCGACATGTACCTGGGCATTGTCGCGTTGGGCGCCGACGTGGATCGCCGCGGGGCCATCCATTGCGGTTCCATGATGATCGAGCGGATGACGATCGCGGGCGACTAAGTCGCCTTGCCGCCGGCCAGTTCGCGCAGTGTCATGCCTGCCGTGCGTTCGCGAATCACGGCCTCCATGCCGTCCGCGATCGAATCCGCCTCGGGCTCGGTCCGGGCCCGCCACAACAGCCAGGTCTCGTACTGCCGTTCGTCGCGAACCGCAGTAAGGATGTCGTGCATCGCGATGCCATCGAGGTCACGCGCCAGCAGAACCTCCTCCTCATCGGTCGTCGTCACGAGCCCCGCGTGTTCCAGCGCATCGATTACGGTTTCAAGCGCGGAGCCCGGCACTTCCAGCTGTTCCGCGAGGCCCCGCAATCGCCAGGGTTTTGCGCCCGACACGAAATGCCTGGCGACCAGCAGCATGACGGTGAGCGCCAGCCGTTCGCGCAGGCGGCTGGTCAGTCGCACGGGCGCCTGTCCGGCGCGCAGGTAGCGCGGATTCTGCACGTAGAAGGATAGCTGCGCGCCGATCAGCAGGATCAGCCAGCTCAGGTAGATCCAGATCAGCGCGGCGAGGAAGATCGCAAACCCCGCATAGATCGCTACCATGTTGGTCGAAGCCGCGACAATCTTCGTGAATATCATGCCGCTCATCGCCCACAGCAGGCCCGCGGTCAGGCCGCCGGCAAGCGCCGGCGAGAGCCGCACACGCGTATTCGGAATGAACACGTAGAGAAACGTGAACACGCTGGTCACGAACAGGTAGGGTCCCGCGGCACCCAGCCCGCGGATGATCGTGCCGAGCGGCTCGTGATTCGTCAGCCAGCGCATCGTGCCGTGCTCGGCGGCCGCGCCAAGCAGGCCGAAGGCGATCACGAGAAACACCGGGCCGATCACCATCAGGCTCAGGTATTCGCTGATGCGGCGCATCAGCGAGCGCGGCCGTTCGACGTGCCAGGCGAAATTGAAGGCGCCCTCCAGCTTCTGGATCGTCGCGACCACCGTGTAGAACAGGAATGCCAGACCCAGCGAACCCAGTACGCCGCCGCGCACTTTCTCGACGAAGCCCATGATCTGGGCAGTCAGCTCGCCGGCCCGCTCGC
>JAOUGR010000016.1 GCA_029857655.1 Gammaproteobacteria bacterium
CTAGCACAAGGACGTCGAAGTGATTTTCTTCGATCTTCTTCAGGGCCTCCCAGCCATCCTGTGCGGATTCCACTTCGTAGTCACATTCGCCGAGAATGCGAAGGCAACTCCTGATGACGATTTCCTCGTCGTCTACCACCAGGATCCTGGCTGTCATCGATCGCTCCCGCTGCTTGCCGTGTCTCCGGAAGGTGGGTCCACAGGCAGGTAGACGCGGAATGTCGACCCCTCTCCGACCACGCTTTCCACCTTGATAAGCCCCCCGTGGGCGCTGACGATCCCGTGGCTGACGGACAGTCCAAGTCCGGTTCCCTTCCCCAATTCCTTCGAAGTAAAGAACGGGTCGAATATCCGCTTGAGATTCTGCTCCGGAATTCCGCATCCGGTATCGATGATCGACAGCTCAACCATGGGCACGGGCTTTGCACCCGGTTGCGGACTCATCGCCTCCGGAAAACGGCGGCTCCGGATCGTGATGCTGCCCTCCTCCTGGATGGCGTGCTGGGCGTTGACCAGCATGTTCATGATCACCTGCTTGATGAGATCCGCGTCGACCCAGGCCGGCGGCAGGTCGCGGTCGAGATCCATCGTGATCTCGATATCGCGCAGGTGCGCCGGCTGATCAATGATGCGCACCGTGTCTTCGACGATCTGGTTGAGGTCGCAGAATTTCTTCTCCGGCGTTTTTTCGCGGGCAAAATCGAGCAACCTCTTGATGATCGCGGCACACCTCTTGGTCTCCCGGATAACGAGATCCAGGTCTTCCGCATCGGGGCTTCCGTCCGGCATTTTTGCCCGGATCAGATGCGAGAAAGTGAGAATGCCGGTCAATGGATTGTTCAGCTCATGAGCGATTCCGGCGGCGAGCAGCCCGACCGAGGCCAGTTTTTCCCCCCGCGTGGCTTCGGCCTCGGCGATTCGAAGTTCCCGTGTCCTCTTCTCCACTTTCTCCTCCAGCGTACGGCCCCACTCCCGCAATTCCTGCTGTGAATTCCTGAGCGCCGCTGTCATAGAGTTGAAAGAGGCTGCGAGTTCGCCGAATTCGTCCTCGCTCCGTACCGGGATCGGCTGTTCCAGATTCCCCGAAGAGAGCCGCCTGGCCCCGGTTTCCAGGTCGCGCAAGGGAACATGGATCAGGCGCCACACGAAGAAGTTGATTGCGAGCAAGGCGATGACGACGAATCCCAGCGAGAGAACCGCGATGATGATGACGTTGTCCCGTATGGTCCGGTCGATATCGTCGAGGGAGTAGACGATATCCAGGACGCCAAGGACTGACTGGTCCCTGGTGTGCTGATGACAGGCCGCAGTGCTGCACGACGGTTCATTGCGTATCACTTCCATGCTGCCGAGCAGCCGCTTTCCATCCGGCGCTGAGAAAATCCGCCCTTTCTCGCTGCCTGCAATCTGTTCCAGCGGTTCAGAAGTCTGGTGACAGCGGATACAGCCTTCGGCTTTCTGGTCCACCTTCAGCCCGATTTCGGGCGCGTAGGTGGAATCTATGATTTGCCCCTCCTTGCTGAATATCCTGATCCTGTCGATGCTCTTGTGGCTTCCTACGTCCTCGATGATCCTGTGCACGTAGTCGGGCTGATTTTGAAGCATCGCAAAACGCGTACTCCTGGTGATCATCTCGGAGAGCTGCGTTACCCGACTGGTTGCCTCCTGCAGAAGTCCATCCCGCTCGTAGCGGACGACAAGCAAGGTAAACAGCAGCAACGTGACCGTCAGGGAGATCGCCAGATAGAGGCCGACTTTGAACTTGAGGGTTTTCGGCCCCACGGACTTGCTGACCTCCCTTGTGGTTACAGGAACGGCTCGGCGCGCTTCATCAACTCTGCGATCCCTGGTTCATCGGGATTACGCGGTTTGCCCGGGTGAATGATTGCGACCTGGCAGGTCTCCGCCGCCTCGACCAGTTCCCGGTAGGTCCCGGCATTGATGTCCGCAATGTAGGCCTGCTTGTTGGCGTCGTACGCGAACATGCGGTTATTGAGGTTGGTGCACTCGTTGCAGGTCGTGCAGCGCGGCGTGTCGATGTGCGGATCGTCGGACCGCTGTCCAGGTTCGGGATCCTCCACGACCGGCAGCGCCGCGGAAGCGGCAGGTGCGGCGGCTGCCATGACCGCAGGCGCGGCCGGCGTCACGGGTTGTGCCAGCGAGCCTCGAACGCCGCCCAGTTCCTGGAGGCTGTGCCACATCTCCCGGCAGCGATGCGCGGCTGACAGCAATTTCTCGTCAGCCAGCGCACGCTGCAGTACGTAATCGCCATCGACCATCTGCAGGTACGGAATCTTCCCCACCCCGGGCGGCGAATCGCTGATCAAGCTGCTGCCGACCGGAACCATGCTCCCGTTCCATTCAGCCCGCGGCACCAGCGCGAAATGTCCCGCGTGGCGCGGATCGCAGGCGACGAAATCGATGAAGGTGAATGCCAACTGCTCGGTCGCGCGCTGATGCGCCTCGTCCTCGTAGCTGAACTCATGCACGGGCCAGTCGGCTTCTGGCTGGGGATTGCCATCCAGTGAAAAGCGTGCCACCCAGTCGGGACCTGCGGCAGGGTCATAGGTAAACGCCGGGAACGCCCGCGATTCCATGGCGGCGGCCGCGAGCAGATAGGGTGGCAGCAATCCGGTGCCGCGCGCCGATCCCGAGAACACGCTTAAAAGAGCAGGTCCCGCATAAACGAGCCCCGCAAGAATCCTGCTGCGCGCTTGGTAGAGATGGGAACTGCAGGATTGCAGCACGTAGGCACTGCCGAGCCCCATCGCCATCCTGCCGAGTTGCGCCGCGGTTGTCACGGGACCCAGGTGCGCGCGCAGCGCCGGCTCCTCGAGGACGTCGCTGACCTCCACCACGACCTTGATCGGCATCTCGGAGGCCAGGATCTCCATCAGGCCGGCATTCTCCGGACTGTGCAGACTCTCCGATCCGATGCAGACGAGGTAATCGGGAAACAGGTTCAGGTCCCTGGCGCTCACCGAGCTCTCATCGAAATCCGCAAAGAACGGATCGTGGGTCGCCTCCACGTAGCGGCCCTCGATCTCAAGCTCGGCAATGACCATCGCCTTCACGAGCTCGATGATCTTCGGCAGGCGGTCACGAAACGCCGCCAGCGCGTCACGGCAATTCGCGAACACGAGGGAATCGAGGTCGTCCGGCCCGGCGGCGACCGCCTGCGTGCCGGGCTGGCGTGCGACCAGTAGGGAAAGCGCCTGCTGGACGCGCCGGCGGCGGCTGTCCGGAAGCGGATCCTTGCCAGAAACCTGTGCCAACGTACCCGACATCGCCTGGAAGTCGAATGCGTCCTCCATGCCTGTGCCAACGGATGCCTGCAGCCGCTCGGCGCTCGTGCCCGCCCTCGAACGGACGAAATCGGCCCGCAGGATGTCCGACAGCCTGAGGCTGAACCGCTGCAGTTCCAGGGCGCGACGCTCTGCCTTGCGCTGCTGCAGGGTCTTCCAGGCAAGAGTGACGAGACGCGAAGGCAGTCCATGTGTGCAATCGACGACTTCTCCGTCGAAGGCGAGCGCGGCGAGCGCGCGGCTGATGCTGCCGGCGAGCGCGGGGTCATCTGCTGCCCCGATGCGTTTCGCGGCCTGGTCCCACAACCGCGACAGCAGGCCGGTCTCGCCATTGGCGGCCAGCGTCCGTAATTCACGCTCGAGGCGCAGCACGTGCTGGCGAGTCGCTTCGCCTGCGATGCCGCGCGGTGCGATGACCTGCAGGATCCTGTTGACCAACGTTGACAATGACTGGATGCAGCTCTCATCCACACCTGCGACCAGAACCAGCGGGAAGTCATGGCGCAACTTCGTCAGGTCAGCGAAGCGGGCAAGCAGGCCAGGCCGCAGCCCTTCCGCAGCCTGCAGGCCCGCTCCCATCCGCTTGCCCGTCAGGTGGAACGCAACATGCGCCTGGAGTTCTGGGCCCATATGCTGATCAGCCCGCTTCTTCCTGCGGCCAGATCGTGAACTTGTCCAACTCTGCCTCGAGACCACGCTGGATGAGTTCGGGCGTGCGCAGTGGTTCGATGGCGTGCAGCTCCTCATAGCGCGGCACCGAAGGATTGTGATACAGGATTCCGACCGGGATCGGGTCGCCGGCCGATGCGATCTCGCGCGCCCGGTCGATGTCCATGGGATCGTGCTCCCGCTGGTTCTTGTAGACCCTGCTGAGCGACGCGCTCACCTGCAGCCCTTTCTCGTGGGTCAGCAGCAGCGTCCGGTTCGGGTCGTGCAGCCAGGGGTCCAGCAGTTCCGGCAGGAACTCCGGGCAACGCTGGATGATGCGCACAAAGGAGCAGCCCTTGTGATGGAAGGCCCTGGAGAGGATTTCGTAGATCAACTCAGGGATCCAGTCCACCGCCTGCGCGACGAATGACGCGTTCTGGATCCCGAGCGTCACGGTCAACGGGTTCAGCGGCTCGAGAAAGGCGCCGCGCGGCGTGGTCTTGCTGCGCAGCCCCTTCGGCGACGTGGGGGAGACCTGCATCTTGGTGAGGCCGTAGATCTGGTTGTCGTGCAGCATCACGGTCATGTTCATGTTGTAGCGGATGGCATGGATCCAGTGGGCCGCGCCGATGCTGCAGCAGTCCCCGTCGCCGGTCGTCACGAAGACGTTCAGGTCCGGTCGCGCGAGCCGGATGCCTTCGGCAACCGGCAGCGCCCGGCCGTGAATGCCGTGAAAACCGTAGGTCTTCATATAGTGCGGGAGGCGGCTCGAGCAGCCGATGCCGGAAACAAATACGGTTTTTTCCGGGCGCAGTTTCTCGTCGCGGCACAATCGCTGGACCGCCGTGAGGATGGCATTGTCGCCGCAGCCGGAACACCAGCGCGGAATGCTGCCCTGGTAGCTCTCGAGGTTGTGCTCTTCGAGGTACATCCGCATCAGGCATTCGTGGGCTCGCGTGCTCATGGTCAACGCCTTCCCTGCACCAGCTTGTTCGAGATCACGCGGCAGACCGCATCGGGCTTGAGAGGCTGACCGCGCACTTCGCCCCAGCAATCGATATCAACGAGGTAGCGCGCCCGCAGCATCATGGCGAGCGCGGAGACACGCCGGTTGCTTGCATCGATCAGTTCGTCCCCGGGCCGGTCGCACCAGTTCATCTCGATCGTCATCACCTGCTTGAAGCGCTTCAGGATCTCCCCGATTCCACCCGGCATGGGCTGGATGAAACGCAGGTGAAGCGAGGAAACCTGGTGGCCCTCGGCGCGCAGGCGCCCGACCGCCTCCTCGATCGCGCCCCTGGTGCTGCCCCAGCCGATCACCAAGAGCTCGCCGTCTTCCCCGCCAAAGAGCGGCGGCGTCTTCAGCGATTTCTGCAGCGCCGCGAGCTTCAGGCTTCTGTGCCGCAGGCCCTCTTCGTTGCTCTCTGGATCATAGGCGACGCGGCTCAGGCGGTCGTGCGCCAGCCCGGTCAACGTGTGCATGCCATTGGGTTGCCCCGGCACGAAGCGGCGCGCGATCCCGGTGAGCGGGTCCCAGTCGTAGGGTTTCGCGCCTTCCGGCACCGGATCCTGGTTCACGGGGGGCGCGAGCCAGGCTTCGTTGAACTTCGGCCGCGGGAACGGCTGCTGCGACGTTGCGAGGTTGGCATCCGAGAGCACGACCACCACCATATTGAAAGTCTCGGCGATCTTTCGCGCGGTGAGAATCGAATAGAAGCAGTCTTCGATGCTGCTCGGGGCCATCACGACCTTCGGCGCATCGCCGTGGCTGCCGAAGCAGGCCGCCAGCAGGTCGCCCTGCTCCGCCTTGGTCGGCTGGCCGGTGCTCGGCCCCCCGCGCTGCACGTCGACCACGACCAGCGGGATCTCGCACATCACGGCCAGCCCGATGGCTTCCTGCTTCAGGGAATAGCCCGGGCCGGACGTGATGGTGACCGCACATTTCCCGGCATATGAAGCCCCGATCGCGAAGGCACAGGCGGCGATCTCGTCTTCCGCCTGGTGCACGATACCGCCCACATTCTCGAACACCTCGCTCAGGTAGTGCGACGCCGAGGTCGCCGGGGTAATGGGGTACATCGCGCACACGTCCATCCCCGAAGCCATGACCCCGAGGGCGAGCGCGGTATTTCCGTTTACCACGATCTGCGCCTCCGTGGCGCGGGCCGCGGGAATGCGATACTTGAAATCAAGATTGGACTCCGCCCATTCGTGGCCGGCCTCCAGCAGCGCCACGTTGGCCTTGATCACGTTCTGGTCCTTCTTGCCGAAGATGAAAGCCACCTGATCGCGCGCGAGTTGCAGATCGAAGCTGTAGAGGCTGCACAGCATCCCGAGCACGAACATGTTCTTGCCGCGGCGCGGATCGGAGACGAGCCGCTTGCACTCCTGCTCCATCGGGATTTCCCGCACGTCGTAGCCGTCCCTGACGAGCTGCTCGCGGGTCTCCCGATAGGCCGCGGCGATGCCCGCGTCCGGGTGGTCGCGCCACATGCTTTCGAGCAGGACGGTGCAGCCTGGTTTCAGTTCACGCTCGCGAACGCGTCCGAGCAGAACCTGCTCATTGAACGCGACCACCAGATTGGCTTCGTTGCCGCCGTTGGTGACGCGATGGGTACCGATGCGGATCCGGTTGCCGCTGGCGCCGGCGATGCTGCGCGCGGGCGGCTGGATCTCGGCCGGTATGATCTCCACGGTCCATACCCCGTTGCCCATGCGCGCGGCGATCGCGCCGAACGACTGACCGCAGCGCTGCGCTCCCTCTCCCGAATCGCTGATGATCTCGATGACGTGCTCGGAGAGCGTGATCGCCTGTTTCGCGCTGCGGGTGGCCCCCGTCGCAACGGCTGGCCCGATTTCAGCCAAGGTGGACGCGCACAAAGTTTTTCTCCGCTATGCCGATGCCAAGGATCGTTGCTTCTCCGCCCACAGGTTCCGGCTGGTAGACCGTATCGGTATCCCGGATTCCGAGCCACGCTTTCATGCCGCGCGCAGCTTTGCGTCCGGCGCCCATCGCCTCGATCACGGTGGCGGCGCCGGTCACGATATCGCCGCCTGCGAAGACACCGGCCATCGACGTGGCAAGGTTTTCGTCCACTTCGATGTAACCGCGGGAGCTCAACTTCAACTTCGCTGTTTGGCCGATGATCGGATTCGCATGGGTCCCGATGGCGATCACCACTGTGTCGGCCTCGAATTCGAATTCGCTCCCCGCAACCGGCACCGGTCCGCGCCGTCCTGATTCGTCGGGCTCCCCGAGTTCCATGCGAATGCAGCGCATCCCGCGCACGTTGCCTTCGGCGTCGCCCAGAATTTCGATCGGGTTGGTGAGCCAGTGGAATTCAATGCCCTCCTCCTCCGCGTGGTGCACCTCTTCGACTCGCGCCGGGCTTTCGGCTTTGGTCCTGCGATAGATGCAGTAGACATGCTCGGAGCCGAGCCGCATGCAGACGCGCATCGCGTCCATCGCCGTGTTGCCGGCGCCGATCACCGCCACGCGCCGTCCAAGGGGCAGGGGCGTGTCATGGCTCGAATCGCGGGCGCGCATCATGTTGCAGCGTGTCAGCAACTCGTTCGCCGACAGCACATTGTTGAGCGAATCGCCCGGTATGCCCATGAACCTGGGGTAGCCCGCTCCGGTGCCGACGAAGACGGCATCGAACCCCATCTCACCGATCATCTGCTCGATCGTGAACAGCCGCCCGACCAGCGTGTTGCACTCGAATCGGACCCCGAGCGCCCTCAGGTTGTCGATTTCGGCGTCGATCACCTCGTTGGGCAGCCGGAAATCGGGAATGCCGTAGCGCAGCACGCCGCCGGGCACGTGAAAGGCTTCGAACACCGTGACCTCGCAGCCGGCCTTGGCCATATCGGCGGCGCACGCCATCCCGGCCGGGCCCGAACCGATGATCCCGACCCGGTAGCGGTTTGGCTCGACGTAGGGGATGTTGGTCCAGCGCTCCTGAATCGCCATGTCGCCGACGAAGCGCTCAAGCCGGCCGATCGCAACCGGCTCCAGGTTTTCGCCGACGGGGCAAGGACCTTCGCATTGCGTTTCCTGCGGGCAAACGCGACCGCAGACGGAGGCGAGCAGGTTGGCGTCGGTGATGACATCGTAGGCGCCCCGGAAGTCCTTCTCGCCGATCTTGCGGATGAAGCCCGGGATGTCGATGCCGACCGGGCAACCTTCGACGCATTTTGGGTCCGGGCAGAACAGGCAGCGCTCGGATTCGCGCACGGCATCTTCGATGCTGAAAACACAGGTTACTTCGGAGAAATTTTTCGCGCGCTCAACGGGATCCTGCTCGTGCGGGCGTGTCCGTTCCTGCGGTATCGTCCGGATCGTCCGTTTCTTCGCCATCCTAGCCGCCCCCCGCTTCTTCGGGTGGGGTCGTCATCCGGCAGCTTTCTGACCAGCGGTCGAGCGCCGATTTTTCCTCGGTTGCGAATCGCCTGAGCCGAGTCGTGAGGTCCTCGAAATCGACTTGATGGCCGTCGAAATCGGGGCCGTCGACGCACGCGAACTTGATTTGTCCGCCGACCCGCACCCGGCAGCCGCCGCACATTCCTGTGCCATCCACCATCACCGGATTGAGACTGACCATGGTGTTGATCTTGTGAGGACGCGTGGCCTCGGCGCAGGCCTTCATCATCAAGGGCGGGCCGATGGCGACGACCTCGCCGATGTCGGGATGTGCGGCAATCGCGCGCTTGATGCCTTCAGTCACCGGTCCCTTCACGCCCATCGACCCGTCATCGGTGCACACGATTAGTTCGTCGCAGCAGCTCCGGAACTTGTCCTCCCAGAAGACCAGTGCCCGTGTGCGAAAACCGATGATGCCGATCACGTACGCGCCGGCCTCCTTGAACGCGCGCGCCTGGGGAAACACCGGCGCGACCCCGAGCCCACCGCCCACGCAGGTCACTTTCCTGGCTCCGCCAACATGGCTCGGGACACCCATCGGACCGACCAGCGCGAAGAGCGAGGTGCCGATCCGGCACAACTGTTGCATTTCGCGCGTCGTCTTGCCGACCGCTTGGATCACGAGCGTGATCGTGCCCTTGCCACGATCGAAATCGGCGATGGTGAGCGGGATGCGCTCGCCCTCCGCGTGGGACATGACGATGACGAACTGGCCCGGCTGTGCAGCCTGCGCCATCAGCGGATGGCGGATTTCCAGCAAAAAAGTGACGTCCGAGAAGTCCTCCCGGGTCACAATTCCATAGCCTGAGTCTTTGCTTGTGCCGAGCATCGTTGATGCCCGCGTGCCGGGTGCTTCCAGCGATCCATTCCGGCCCACGGAAACCCTCAGGGCAATCTACCGGCTTTGGGGCGACTCCGATTTGATCTAACTCAAGAGGATGGCCATCTCCCTGCCGGCAAGCTCATGAATCTGCGGGAAATCCCATTATTCAGGGGTTTCCCGGGCGGGAAGCAGCCAAATGCCCGGGCAAACGGCACAACCCTTGCACGATCCGCGATGTCAGGCAGGGCGTGGCGCCCCCGCTTACGAGCCCGGCAGGAACGGGCTTCTTTACGATCCGTTCACCACCCGCTCGACCTCGTGTTCAACGAGGTCAGCGATCTTCCGGCTTTCATCCACGAGGCGCGCAATCTCGGCGCCGGTGCGCTTGACGTAATCGGCATCCTTGATCGAATTCAGGTTGATGCGTGCGTTGTAGGCCGCACCCTTCACACCCGCCAGGGAAACCAACGCACCCACGGCGGCGTCCGTGATCATGACGTCATTCCCGCAGCGCGCAGCCAACAGGCAAAGATCGAGTGCCGCACGGCAGTGCCGGGCGGTCTGCATCGGCACCTCAGTGGCGCGCTTGTAGCCGGACTGCAGGGCTTCGCTGCGTGCGGTTTTCTGTTCCGGTGTGTCCTTCGGCATGCGCAGCGCATCCATGACGCCGTTGAAGGCCTGCGTATCCTCGTCCACCGCGGCGAGCAGGAGATACTTGATGCCCTGCGCCTTTCCCGCGAGATCGTCCAGTTCCTCGTAGCGACCCTCAAACCCGGCTTTGCCGACCGTCAGGTTCGCGACCATCGCGGCGAGGGCCGCTCCGATGGAGCCCGAGAGCGCGGCGATCGAGCCGCCGCCCGGGGCGGGCGTGTCGCGCGAGACCTCATCGACGAATTCGCTGACCGATTTGCAGACCAGATCTCCGGCGTGGCTTGGCATACCCAGTACCTTTTTCTCAGTTTCAAATGGCGCGACATCGCGCAGGCCCATCGCCTGCACCGCGGTTTCGATCACGTCACCGACCGGCATCCCTGTGGACTTCTGCATGCGGCGCAGGTAATAGCGGCCAGACTCCCGCATTGCGTCGAATGGGACCACGCCGACTATCTCGGAACCCGTGACAGTAATTCCGCGCAGCGCAGCTTCTTCGCGTGCCGCCTCCAGGACCGCGTGAGCCGGAGCCACCCTGAAGTCGGTCAGGTTGATGGAAATCTGCGCGCGGCGATACTTGTCGACCACCCAGCCGATCGCCTTGACCTGCGAGAAACGGCCATCCGCGTAGACCGGCCTTCCTTCGACCTCCCCCGCCGGGTAGCCGAGCGCGGCGTAACGCGCCGCCAGGTCCTTGCCGTGGGCGTCGCGGTAATGCGTTACGAGTGCGTCCCATGATTTGGCCAAATGATCGCAGCCCCCGCAGGGATAGCAGTCCTTGGCGAACAGGACCACGTCGCCCTTGTAGTAGAAGGGCACGGTATTGCCGCTGCGCTTGTGACGGCCGCGCTCGCGCAGCTTGTAGGCAATGTCATCCGCGTATCGCTTTTCGGTGGTGGCGAGGTTGACGTTGTAGGCGATCAGAAACTCGCGCGCGCCGATGATGTAGGCGCCGGCGCGCAGGTTGTGCTTTGCGGGACCGAAATCGGGCTTCCATGCCGGGTCCGCGAGTTTCTTTTCCAGCCCCTCGTATTCGCCGGCCCGTACCGTCGCGAGATTTCTGCGGGTGGGACTGGATGCGGCGTGTTCATACAGATACACCGGGATGCCGAGCTCACCGATACGGCGGCCGCATTCCCTGGCGAGAGCCACGCAATCGGCCATGGTGACGCCCGCCACCGGCACGAAGGGACAGACGTCCATCGCGCCCATGCGCGCGTGACTGCCGTGATGCTCCGACATGTCGATGATTTCGGCGGCGCGCTTGCCGGCGCGGAAAGCGGCCTCTACAACCGCCCCCGGCGCGCCGACGAATGTGACGACGGTGCGGTTAGTGTCTTGACCCGGGTCGACGTCGAGAAGCGTCACGCCGCCCACTGCCTCGATCTCCGCGGTGATGCCGCGGATCACCGTGGCATCGCGCCCTTCGGAAAAATTGGGAACGCATTCCACGAGCTTGTTCACGTCCAGCTCCGCATCATCTGTGACGCCATGATACTGGCATTCATGCGCTGCATCGCAGCGTCATCGCTTTTGCCGTTCCTTGTCGATCAGCCCTCGTCGAGCAACAGATACTCGCGGAACTCGCCGCGCATGCAGTGGTTGGAACTCGACGCGGCGCCGTAACCGCCCACATTCAGCAGGGCGAGCAGGTCACCCTCGGCAAGCGCCGGCAGTTCCACGTCCTCGGCCAGCAGGTCGAGCGCCTCGTTGATGTTGCCGGCTATGGTCACGCGCTCGAGTGCAGCGCCGCCGACCCGGCGGAGTGGAGCGACGATGAACGGCGTCTGGTAGTGGGCGGCGAGGTTCTGGATGTTGAAGCCCGCGTCGACGCCGACAAAGCGCGTGCCCCCCTTGTCCTCCACCGTGTTGACGCAAACCAGCAGCACGCCAGCGTCCTTGATGAGGTAGTCGCCGGGCTCCACCTGTACGCGCACGCCGCGACGGCTCATGTGACGTGCAATGAGCGCCGCCCAGCGATCCAGATCGATCGCAACGTCCGACTCGACGAGCCGCACGCCGATACCGCCGCCGATGTTCAACCTGCGGATCTCCGGATGGGTGTCGAGCAGTGCACCGATCCGCTCCAGCACCTGCTCGAGCGCGTCGAGTGCATCGCCGAGATAACCGCTGCCGACGTGGAAGTGCAGTGTTTCCACGCGCAGGTCGGCTTCGCGCGCCGTGGCGATCGCCTCTTCGAAGCGATCGCGATAAATCCCGAACTTGGTGGCCTTGTGGCCGGCGTAGCGCAGCTTGTCGTTGTAGCCCGCACCCAGCCCGGTGTTCACGCGAATGCCGATGCGCCGTCCTGGACAGCGCCGCCCCAGCCGCCGGATCATGCTGAGCGAATCACAGTTGATATGGACGCCTGGATGGCGCTCCAGGCAGTCGAGATCACTTTCGGACACTGACGTGCCCGTGTAGGAGATCTCGCTTTCCTCGAAACCGGCCTGGCGCGCATGGCGAATTTCCCCCGGAGAGCACGCATCGATGCCACAGCGCCCGAGCAATTTGAGGTAGGCGACGAGCGGTTCGTGACGATTCGCCTTGATCGCGTAGAAAGCGTCGTGCTCGACGCCCTGCGACGCGAGTGCCGCCCGCAGCCGCTCCAGGTTGTCGCGTACGCGCGCCGCGCGATAGACGAATTTTGGCGTGCCCTCCTCCGTGACAAAGGACGCCAAGTCGTGGCCGCCGAAATGCAGCCTGCCTTCGCGATAGCACAGATCCTCGCGCTCCCACCACAGCCGGTCATTCACCATCTGGATCCTTGCGCCCGCATTGAAACTATCGTATTGACCCCGGATGCTAGGTATCCCGGTGCCGCGCCGCAAGCGCCCGCCAGGATCCTCCTCATTCGATGCCGCCGATGAGCCGCTTGTCGTACCGGGATCGATCGCCGCGCAACTATCGCGACCGGGCCTTCAACGATTACAATTCCCATCAAGCCATGGCACCTGCACATTGCGCTGGATAGGCGGATTTCTACAGTGACGAATTACGATGCAATCGTCGTCGGCGCGGGTCACAACGGCCTCACGAACGCCGCGTACCTGGCGCGTTCCGGCCTGAAGGTCCTGGTCCTCGAGCGCAACCCCTTCATCGGCGGGGCTGCCGTCAGCCTCGAGATCGAGAAAGGCTGGATGTACTCGAATTGCTCGTACGTGTGCAGCCTGCTGCGTCCAGAACTCTTCCGGGACCTTGAATTGGCGCGCCATGGGTTGCAGGTCGTTCCCTACGGCGGCGGCGTGACGATCGCGAGCACGGGCGATATCCTCGGCAACTACGCGGACAAGGACGTGCAACGCCGCGAGTTCGCGCGTCACAATGCACGCGATGCGGATGCGTACCGCCGGTATTCGACCGACGTGATGCGTCAATGCAAGTTCATACGCCCGCTGCTGCTCCGCACTCCTCCCGATCCGACCTCGTTCAAGCCGCGGGACATCCGCGAGCTGATCTTTCTCGGGCGCGAGTTCATGAAGTTCGGCGAGCAATTCATGTATGACACGATCCGCTTCTACACGATGAGCATCGCCGATTTCCTCGGCGAGTATTTCGAATCCGATCTCATCAAGGCGCACCTCTCAGGCAGCGGCATCATCGGCTCGGCCATGGGCGTTTACTCGCCGGGTACCGCCTACGTGCTGCTGCACCACTACATGGGGGACGTCGACGGATCGATCGGCGCCTGGGGATTCGCCCGGGGCGGCATGGGCGCGGTCTCGAATGCGATCGCATCCGCATTCAAGTCGTATGGCGGCGAAATCATCACGGATGCACCGGTCGAGCGCGTCATCGTTCGCCACGGAAG
>JAOUGR010000277.1 GCA_029857655.1 Gammaproteobacteria bacterium
GGAGAACCGCGCAGCAACGCTCGTTGATGTATCCGGACTCACGGGCGTCGCCCCGCATGGTCATCCGTTTCCAGCAACCGGCGCACTTTCATGCCGGCCTTATGGAGACTCGGCAGGCCGAATGCGATCGCGGTCGCGATCATGCAGAAGGTGTAGATCACGGACGCCGCGAAAGCGTCCGCATGAGCGACGCCGAATGGTACGAGCGCAACGCTGAATGCCAGTTGCACGGTGCCGACGTGTCCGGGAGCCGCCGGCAAGGTCAGCCCGATGACATTCAGCACCAGGACCGAGGTTGCGGAAGCGATCGAAACAGACACATCGACCGCTGCAATACTGAAGGCCACGCAGGCTATGACCATGAGCCATTGCAGCAGCGAGAGCAGGAGAATCGGAACGAATAGCTCGGGCCGTGCGATCGAGATCAGGCCAGAAGTGCCGGCGCGTAGCTGTCGCAGGATGCCCTCACGCACACGCGCCCCGAATGGCGTCAGCATCCATTGCACGATTCTGAGGCAGCCTTCGGTCCACATGATGAATGCGACGGCCACGCTCAGGATGACTACCGCAAGCGCGCCGATCACATAGCTGGCCAACAGCATGTCCGGCGACATGCGGCCCACCGGAAGCAGGACCACCAGGGCGATCAGCAGCAGCATCAGGAAGTCGAAGATCCTTTCCACTGCAATCGAGGCCAGCAGCGCGCTCGTCGGCACATTCAGGCGACGATTCGCGACAATCGCGCGCGCGATCTCACCGGCGTGCGGGAAGATGAGATTGCCCGCGTTGCCCGCAAACACCGCTGGCAGCAGGTCCGCCGTCGATGCCACGGTGAGGGGCTGGATCAGATACCGCCAACGGTACGCCTTGAAATACAGATACAGGTACACGGACGCCACCACACCGATGATGTCGGCTACATGCACGCGTTTGAGTGTGTCTGCGACGGTCGCCAGGTCGAGGGACCGACCGGCCAGATAGAGGAATAACGCGCCCAATGGCACGCCCACCAGCACGATGATGCGTCGACTGGTCATCGCCATTGGCGTTTACAGGTGCGTCACGGGCGGAACACCGGCGCCAGCGTCGCAAGTGTCCGCTCACCGGCTGTCGCCCGCCTGGCATGTTCGCGCATCGTCACCGTCTCGACCCGGGCCAAAAGGATATCGAACAGTTCCCCGACCAGTGCGAGCTTGCGGGCACGGGGCAGGTCCATCCCCGGAAAGAACGCAAGCGCAGGGCAGTCCTCTTTGCCGAGAAAATCGAGCGGATGCAGCAGGATCGAAGGCTGGGTGCCGGCGAGCCGGCACATGCCGAGCGCCATGCGAAAATAGGTCCGTGCTGCCGGGCGCGAGAACTTGCCGAGATAGAGCAGATAGCTCAGGTGTAGCGGCACTCTCAGCCATGGTAGTGTCGTCACGGGGATCTCGAGCAGTTGGCCGCCCGCCAGCTGCCAATGGAAGGGGCGGACCGGGCGCAGCGCGTCCTTCCAGGTGCCGAACAACGCGCTGCGCTGTTTCTTTTCCTCGGGGGTGAGATTGCTGGTCGCAAAAAGATAGGCGCGGGCCAGCGGATTGAGCAGATTCGGAAACACCGTCGCGTCGTACTCGTATCCCTTGCGGGCCAGCACCTCGAGAGTGCTGGCCGAAAGGCTGAAGCCGGGCCCCCGAAATCCCCGCGGACGAATGCCTGTGGCCGCTTCGATGGCGTCCTCCGCCCGCAGCAACTCGGTTTCGAGCTCCGACTCGCTGTACAGATGCAGCCACGGCTCGTGATGGAAGCTATGGTTGCCGATCTCGTGTCCTGCGGCGGCGATCGCGCGCAATGCCTGGCGATTCTTCTCGAACGCGGCATCCTGCCCCACGATGAAGAAAGTGATCGTGAGCCGCCTCTTGGCGAGAAATTCCAGGATGCGCGGAACCGCGACGTCGAGATAGGATGGGTGGGACTCCCAGCCCCGGTCCCCATGCGTCTTCATGTAGGACCATTGATTGTCGAGGTCCAGAGACAGGCTCGCGTAGCTCATCAACCAGCTCCCTGCTGCGTCCTGGCGTTCATGCCAGCACGACGGGCTCACCGTTACGCCGCAGCGAGCGCTGTGCGGCGTCGAGCACCTTGACCACGCGCAGACCGTCCTGTCCGTCACTCAGCGGTTGCTTGCGCGTACGAACGCAATCGAGGAAGTGCCGGCATTCGATCTGCAGCGGCTCGCTGACCTTGATGTACGGCATGGTGATATCGCCGAATCGCAGGCCGACGTATTCCGCAAACGTGTTGTAGTCCTGGCTGATCTGCGCGCCCTTGTCGTAGATGCGCAGCTTTTCCGTCGCCTCGAGATCGTCGAACACGGCCATCTTGCGGTTTCCGACCAGCGTCAGCTTGCGGATCTTGTGCGGATCGAGCCAGCTCACATGCACGTGCGCCATGGCCTTGCCGTCGAAGTTCATCGTCAGGAAGACCACATCTTCGACTCCCGGCTGCAGGTAGCACTGGCCGCGAGCGGCGACGTCCGTCGGGGCGACTCCCAGCAGGAACATGATCACCGAGATGTCGTGCGGGGCGAAGTTCCACAGGGCGTTCTCGTCGGTGCGCACGGTCCCGAGGTTGACGCGCTGGCTGTAAATGTAGTGGAGCTTGCCGAGGTCCTCGCGCCCGATCATCTCCCGGAGTCGGGTCACGACCGGGTGGTATTCGAGGAGATGGCCGACCATGAGCACCCGCTTGCCCTTCTCGGCAAGAAGGATGAGTTCCTCGGCATGGGCAATTTGGAGCGTGAACGGTTTCTCGACGAATACATCCTTGCCGGCCTCCAGCGCCGCCTTGCAGGTTGCATGGTGGCGGGGCGCGGGCGTCGCAACGACTACTGCCTGCACGAGGGGATCGCGCAATACCATGTCGTAGTCCCGCGTGAGCTGCGTTCCCGGCAACTGGCGCGCAAGCGCATCGAGCTTGCCCTGGTCGAGGTCACAGACGTAGCGGAGATTGGCGTCGGGCAGCTGATGGAAATTTCGTGCCAGGTTCTTGCCCCAACCTCCGACCCCGACGACTGCGATTTGAATTGGATCCATGGTGTTTTTTCAGCTCCCTGCGGGCAACCATAATATCGTACGTCGAGCCTGTTTTTGGGCGCGGTGAGCGTGACTGGCGACACATTCCGGGTCGTGTGCCGAAGCGTCGGCTGTCACGCACTGGCAATGTGCAATATACTGGCCAAAGCGCGCAAAAAGCACATGAAACGCGATTTCCTACTTCGGATCCTCGAGCATTCGCTGGCGGCCGCGCTGCTCGTAGTCGTGCCCAGCCTTTGGCTCGGCAAGGCCCTATGGTGGGCCGAGCTTTCGACGGTCTTTATCGTCGTGTTCTTCGCCGGTTCCTATTTCGTCTGCGCGGTTGTCGTGCTGCTGAGCTGCCGGACGAAAGCGCGGCCTGGCCTGTGGCGCGTCGTGCTGGGCGGCATCGCCGCATTTGGCATCGCATTCATGGTCCTCGCATTCGCCGAGTGGCAGTGGCCGCACACCTTTGCCGAGGGAATCCCGAGAATCATTCCCTTCACGAGCCTCGCCCTCGGCCTGCTG
>JAOUGR010000278.1 GCA_029857655.1 Gammaproteobacteria bacterium
TGAACCAGCTCATCGAGCGCCAGAAGAAAATCGAACGCGAACTGGCGGGCCTCAAGTCGAAGCTCGCCACGGGCCACCGCACGGATCTGGCCGAAAGTGCCGTGCACGTCCGGGGCGTCCAAGTGGTCGCGACCACGATCGAGGGAGCCGACGCGCAATCGCTGCGCGAAGCAGTCGATTCACTGAAAGGCCGCCTGGGATCGGCCGTGATCGTGCTCGCGACCGTCACCGCGGAAGGCAAGGTATCGCTGGTCGCGGGCGTCACGCCGGATCTCACGCAGAAGATCCGTGCCGGCGACCTGGTTGGCGAGATCGCAACCATCGTCGGCGGCCGCGGCGGCGGCAGGCCCGATTTTGCCCAGGCCGGCGGCAACGACCCGACCAGGCTGGACGCAGCGCTTGAATCGGTCACAAAGCTGGTCGCTAAGAAACTCGGAGGAACCTGAGTCCTCGCCGACAGTCGGAGTCATTGTGCTTTGCTACGCGCTCCCTGCTGCGCTATTGCTCGGACTGAGCCAGGGGGCTGAAGACCCGGCTCCCGAAGAATTCGAAGAACTGACCATTACGGCGCCCGAGCCGCGTTTCGTCGCGCCGACCCGGCGCGACCGAATCGGGCGCATCTGGGCGCCGGTCGAGATCAATGGGAAAGGGCCGTTCCGGCTCGTGCTGGATACGGGCGCCAGCCACTCGGCAGTCACCGCCAAGGTCGCGGAGGCGCTCGGCCTCGCCCTTGATTACCGCGGCAATATCACGCTTCGCGGTGCGACCGGCACCGTGAAAGTGCCGGCGATCCCGGTCGAATCGCTCGAAGTCGGCGAACTGCTGATGCAGCCGAAACACCTGCCGATCGTGCCGGACGCGCTAGGCGGAGCCGAAGGAGTCCTCGGCACCGACGGCCTCGGCGACAAGCGCATCACCATCGAATTCCGCCGCGACCGCATAACGATCATGCGATCGCGCAACGAAAAGGCGCCGCCCGGCTTCCTGACAGTGCCGGTCAAGTTCATGCGCGGGCGCCTGCTGGTCGTCGATGCCTGGCTCGGCGGCGTGCACACCAAGGCCATCATCGATACCGGCGGCCAGGCGACACTCGGCAACCTGGCGCTGCGCGATGCGCTCGCCAGGCGCCGATCGCAGTCTCAGTCCGTGCCCGATGAAGTGACCGGCACAACGCTCGACGTCCAGATCGGGGACCGCATCTCAACCCCTGCGGTCGTGCTGGGCGACATCGTGGTGCGGAACCCCGCGATGACCTTTGCCGATTTCGCGATATTTGGATACTGGAAGATGACTGACGAACCCGCGATGCTGATCGGCATGGACGTGCTGGGTCTGATCGAAACGCTGATCATCGACTACAGGCGCAAGGAATTGCAGGTCCGGTTGCGCCGCACCTAGGAAGCGGGATCGTCCGGCAGGTTCAGGCAGCGCGCGGCTGGCGCGCGGCGATTGATTTCTTTGCGAGCTCGCGCCGGTTCACGATCATGCGATCGTGCAGTTCGCCGATCGTGTCGCTCGCCCTGGTACAGAACAGGCCAGGCAGCAGCGCGTGCACCAGGCACACCAGGCCGCCGCCGATCATGCGCAGGCCGAAGCGCGACGAATTCACGAAGTGCTGGAAATAATTCTCGTTGACCGTGGCGGGATGCTCGGTAAAGAGCTGGCTCCAAATCGACATGAGGTGGGTCGCTCCCGCTGGCAAACGTTCTATCAGTTTATGCGCATGGGGCCGGAAAATAGTCCCAATCAATGTCGTAATATGGACTGATATTGGGAAATTTTGCTATTCTTGCGTCATGGCGAAAATGGATGCTCTTGACCGCCAGATCCTCGCCCTGCTGCAGGACGACGCATCGCTTCCTATCCAGAAGATCGCCAACCAGGTCGGGCTCTCGGTCAACCCCTGCTGGCGCCGCATCCGGCGCATGGAAGCGGGCGGCATCATCAAGCGTCGCGTCGCACTGGTCGATCCCGAGAAGGTTGGTCTTACGCTCACGATCTTCGTGCGCGTGAAAACCCGCGAGCACAGCGCCGCCTGGGCCGCGCAGCTCACCGAAGTCATTGCGTCCATGGACGAAATCTCCGAATGTCACCGTATCGGCGGCGACGTGGACTATCTGCTAAAAGTGACCGTGCCCGATATCGCAGGCTATGACCGTATCTACAAGGAGCTGATCGCGCGCGTGCCGAATCTGACGGACGTCAGCGCACTCTTCTCGATGGAACGCCTGAAGAGCTCGACGCGGCTCTCAATCCCCGCATGAGCCTGATCATCCAGAAATACGGTGGCACTTCGGTAGGCTCCGTTGCGCGCATTCATGCCGTTGCAGAACAGATCGCGAAGCTTGCAGACGAAGGCCATCGGGTCGCAGTCGTGGTCTCAGCGATGGGTGATACGACCGATCGCCTGGTCGAACTCGCGCATGAAGTGTGCCCGGAACCCGATCCGCGGGAGATGGACGCATTACTTGCGACCGGCGAAATGGTGTCGACCGCACTGCTCGCAATGGCGCTCCGCCGTCTCGGCCGCCCGGCGCGCTCCTACAACGCCATGCAATTGCCCATCGCAACGACCGCGCAGGCCGGACGCGCGCGAATCGTGCGCGTCGAAGCTGAATCGCTCCAGAATGACCTGCGCACCGGCATCGTGCCGATCGTCACCGGATTCCAGGGTTGCGCCGCAAATGGAGACCTGACCACCATCGGCCGCGGCGGTTCCGATACGACGGCGGTTGCGCTCGCTGTCGCGCTCGTGGCCGACGAATGCCAGATCCTGAGCGACGTGGCTGGCGTATACACGACCGACCCGCGCATGGTGCCGGAAGCGAAGCGCCTGCCACGCATCAGCTACGAAGAGATGCTCGAGCTTGCAGGGCAGGGCTCGCGCGTGCTGCATCTGAGATGCGTCGAATTTGCCGCACGCTATGGCATGAAGCTCCGCGTGCTATCCAGTTTTGAAGCAGGGCCCGGAACCCTCATCTGCCAGGAGGATCGCAAAGTGGAAGCCCCAGTCGTTTCCGGTATCGCCTTCAACCGCGATGAAGCCTCGATCACCGTGGGTGGTCTCCCGCACAAGCCCGGCATGGCCTACGCCATGCTGAAACCCATTTCCGAGGCCGCGATCGATGTGGACATGATCGTAGTCAACACGCCGGATACGGATCACGCGGATTTCAGCTTCACCGTGCACCGTAACGACTACAGCAAGGCCATCGAGCTCACCCGCGTGGCGGCGCACGCTTTCCCCGGCGCAGCGGTCACTGGCAATGACCGGGTCGCGAAACTGGCCGTGGTCGGTAGCGGGATGAGGAGCCAACCCGGCGTCGCGACCACGCTTTTCGAGACCCTCGCGAAGGAGGCCATCAATGTCCGGCTGGTCTCGACCTCGGAGATCAAGATCAGCGTGCTGGTGGCCGAAAAAGACCTGGAACGCGCGGTGCGCGCGCTGCATCAGGCCTACGGACTCGAACGCAAGCCAAGTCCTTGATTTGACATAATCTGATCCACCCGCCCTGTGCTATGCTTTTTCGGCTAGGGGGGGGATAAGAACATGCTGATACTG
>JAOUGR010000279.1 GCA_029857655.1 Gammaproteobacteria bacterium
TTTTCCTGCTCGCCGGTCTTTATACGAGTGTGGGCCACGCTGGCGCATCCGGTTACCTGGCCGTCATGGCGCTGGTGGCAATTGCGCCCGAAACCATGCGCCCGACTGCGCTCGCGCTCAACATCCTTGTTGCAGCGTTTACGTTGTACCGCTTTGCCAGGGCTGGTTATGTTTCATGGCGCGCCCTGTGGCCGTTTGTCCTGGGGTCTGCGCCGCTTGCCGCGCTGGGAGGCTCCCTGCGCCTCTCGACCGGCCTTTACTACGTGCTCGCCGGGACCGCGCTCGCGCTGTCGGCCGGGGTGCTCGCCTGGCGCGCCCATGGGCGGCCACCCGCGGAGAACCCGCAGGACGCGGCCAGAATCCCGATGCTGCCTGCAATCGGCTGTGGGGCCGTAATCGGGCTTCTGTCAGGCCTCACCGGCACAGGCGGGGGAATCTTCCTCTCGCCGATCGTGCTGCTTGCGGGCTGGGCCGGGCCGCGGCACACGGGGGGCATAACCGCGCCGTTTATCCTCGCCAATTCGGCGATGGCGCTGGCGGCCGGTACTGCCACCTGGGCCTCGCTGCCCGCAGAGCTGCCCTGGCTGGCCCTGGCGGTGCTGGCGGGAGCCGTCGCCGGCACCTGGCTGGGTCTCAAGCGACTGTCGACTCGCTGGCTGCTGGCGTTGATGGCCCTGGTGCTGGGCATCGCGGGTGCAAAGCTGATCCTGACCGCCTGAGCCGCGTCCAGGCCGCCGGCATCAGGCGTGGCGGCTGAGCACTTCCAGGATTTCGGCGGTCCTGGCCCGCATCAGAGCAGCATCGCCGCGCGACTCGACATTGAGCCGCACCAGCGGCTCCGTATTCGACGTGCGCAGATTGAAACGCCAGCGCTCATGCGCCACCGACAGCCCGTCGATCGACTCGACCGAGACGGCACCCGGCACGAACCGGCGCTTGACGTCATCGATTGCAGCCTGCTGATCGGCGATCTTGCGGTTGATCTCGCCGCTCGAGGGAAACTTCCGGATACGCTCGTCCACCAGCGTCGACAGCGGCCGCCCGGCCTCGCTTAGCAGCTGCCCCATGACCAGCCACGGGATCATGCCGCTGTCGCAATAGGAGAACTCACGGAAGTAATGGTGCGCGCTCGTCTCGCCACCATAGACAGCATCCGCGGCGCGCATGGCCGCCTTCATGAAAGCGTGACCCGACTTGCAGATCACCGCCTTGCCGCCATGCGCCTGCACGATGTCAAGTGTGTTCCAGACCAGCCGCGGCTCGTAGAGGATGCTTGCGCCGGGATATTTCGCCAGGAAATTGCTCGCCAGCAAGCCGACGATGTAATAACCCTCGATGAAACGGCCCTGCTCGTCGAAAAAGAAACACCGGTCGAAATCGCCGTCGAAGGCGATGCCGAAATCGGCGCGATGCTTGCGCACGGCCTCGCCGGTCACGGCGCGGCTTTCCTCGATCATCGGGTTCGGCACACCGTGGGGAAAGTCACCGTCGGGCTCGTGGTAGACCTTTGTAAACCGATACGGCAGATCGGACTCGATGAGGTCTATTGCAATGCCGGCGCCGCCGTTGCCCGAATTTGCGACGATCGCGAGTGGCTTCAGCTTTGCTCGATCCACATATCCCAGCAGGTGCTCGCGCCAGGATGGCGAGATATCGAAGGGCTCATGCGAACCGCATGCGCCGGAAACCGTGAATTTCCCGGCCTCGGCGAGCTGCCGGATTTCCTGAAGTCCCGTATCGCCGCTGATCGGCCGCGATTCCTCGCGGACGAACTTGAGGCCGTTGTAATCGGGCGGGTTGTGGCTCGCCGTGACCATGATCCCGCCGTCGAGCCCCTGAGAGAAAGTCGCAAAGTAGACGCCCTCGGTACCGCAAAGGCCGATATCCACGACACTGACGCCTGAGTCGTTGAGGCCGCGGATCAGGGCCTCGCTCAGTTCCCGGCTCGAATGCCGGATATCGCGGCCGACGGCAACGCGCTTCGGCCGCAGCCAGGCGGCATAGGCACAGCCGATCCGGTAGACGGACTCGGGATTGAGTTCGCCGGGCACGCGCCCGCGAACGTCGTAAGCCTTGAAGCAGCCAGACAGGTCCATCGGCGTCTCAGAGACTGCGCACGAAGCGCGTCACGGAATCGACGACGTGTTGCTGTTGCGCCTCCGAAAGTTCCGGGTAGATCGGCAATGCGATGGTCTCCGCAGCCGCCTTCATGGATTCCGGGCAGTCTCCCGGCTTATAACCGAGGTCCGCAAAGCATTCCTGGACGTGCAGCGGCACCGGATAGTAGATCTCGGTGCCGATTCCGCAATCCTTCAGGTAGTCGCGCATGCGATCGCGCTCCGGCACGCGAATAACATACTGGTTGTAGATGTGGCGATAGCCAGTCTTTGTCGCCGGCGTGCGGACCCGTCCGTCGAGCTTCGCGGCTGCGAAAGCCCGGTCGTAGAAGGCGGCGTTCTTCTGCCGGCCGAGGTGCCAGGCCTCGAGGTGCCTGAATTTCACCAGCAGCACCGCGGCCTGCAGCTCATCCAGCCGGAAATTTCCCCCGACCACCTTGTGGTAGTACTTCGGCTTGCCGCCGTGGACCCGCATGATGCGCATGCGCTCTGCGAGTGCCGGGTCATTCGTCGTGCACATGCCAGCGTCACCGAATGCGCCCAGGTTCTTGCTGGGAAAGAACGAGAAGCAACCGATGTCGCCGATGGAGCCTACCCGCCGCTCCTTCGGATACTCGGTGCCGATGGCCTGGGCCGCGTCTTCGAGGACTTTCAGCCCGAATTCCCGCGCCAGCTCCATCAGCGGATCCATGTCGGCGGACTGGCCGTACAGATGCACCGGCATCAGGGCCCGGACACGACCGCCGGTTGCCTTGTTGTAGACGCCGTCACCGCGACGCTCGCAATGGCGGTACAGGAAATCCTTCACCTGCGCCGCATCCTGATTGAAGCTGGCTGGGTCGATGTCGAGAAAGATCGGCCGCGCCCCGACCCGCGCGATCGTTCCGCCGGTCGCGAAGAAGGTGTACGAACTCGTGATGACTTCGTCGCCGCGCCCGATATCGAGAGCCATCAACGCCAGCAGCAGCGCATCGGTGCCGGATGAAACGCCGATACCGAACTTGCAGTGCACATAGGGCGCGATCTGTTCCTCCAGGGACTTGACCGCGGGCCCCAGTATGAAGTGCTGGGATGCAGCAACTGCCTGCATTGCCGCGTCGAGCTCCGGCTTCAGGGCTTCGTACTGCGGCTTCAGGTCGAGCAGCGGCACGTTTATCTTGATTGTTTCGGGCTTTGTCATCTTCATACTCTCTTTGGTCTGTAACATCAGTCCGTCCGTCCCCTGCGGCCATAATGGTCGTCGAGCCTGACAATGTCGTCCTCCCCCAGGTAACTGCCGGACTGTACCTCGATGATCTGCAGCGGCTCGCTGCCCGGGTTTTCGATGCGGTGCACCGTGCCGATCGGAATGTAAGTCGACTCGTTTTCGGCGAGCAGGAAAACCTCCTCGCCACGCGTGATCCGCGCCTGCCCCTTCACCACG
>JAOUGR010000280.1 GCA_029857655.1 Gammaproteobacteria bacterium
CGCCCCGGTCTTCCTGCTTCCCGCCGGGCCTCTCGCCGCCTGCTTGTCGCGACGGCACGAATATGCGGCCGATGCCTTTGCGGCGCGGTATGCAGATCCCGCGGCGCTTTCGAGCGCCCTGGTCAAGCTCTATCGCGACAATGCGACCTCGCTGACCCCGGATCCGGTCTACACCGCGTTCCATGCGTCGCACCCGCCGGCCGTCGATCGCATCGGCAGACTCCGGAAGCGGGCCGCCGAATGAACCAGGAGCCGGAAGCGCAGGCGACCCGGGAAGGCCGCGTTGTATCGAGCCACGGCCGCGACGCGGTCGTCGAGGACGCCGCCCATCGGCGCATCCATTGCAGGTTGCGCGGGCGCAGGCTTGCGGCGGTCTGTGGCGACATCGTGCGCTGGGTTGCGGCTGATACCGAGGGCGCGGCCGGCCTGATCACGGAAATCATTCCGCGCGGGACCGAGCTTGCCCGCATGAACATGCGCGGGCAGCCCGAAGTGATCGCAGCGAATCTCACCCAGCTCGTGTCCGTGATCGCGCCGCTGCCCGCCCCGGATCTCGGCCTCTGCGACCGCTACCTCGCTGCCGCCGAGTGGGCCGGACTCAAGGCCTGTGTCGTCGCCAACAAGAGCGACCTGCCCGGAGCGAAGGTGCTGCTCGGTGAGGCAATCGACTGCTATGCCGCGCTCGGCTACCCGGTCGTCTGGGCCACCAAGAATGCGCCGGGTGGCGCGCAGGATCTGGCCGCGCAGCTCAGGGAAGAGATCAGCGTCCTGGTCGGGCAATCCGGTGTCGGAAAGAGCTCGCTGATCAACCTGCTGGTGCCCGGCGTCGAGGCAACCGTGCAGGAGATCTCACGTGCTGCCGAGACCGGCAAGCACACGACATCGGTCGCTTCGCTCTATCAGCTGCCTGCGGGCGGTGATCTGGTCGATTCTCCCGGCGTACGCGATTTCGCGCCCCCGTTGCCGCCACCGCGCGGCATCGCAAGCGGCTTTCGCGAGATCGCCAGGCATGCCGCGAATTGCCGCTTCAAGGATTGCATGCACCTCCGGGAACCGGGATGCGCCGTTGCAGCGGCGACGACCGCGGGTGAAATCCCGGCGCGACGCATCGCGAGCTATCGCCAGCTGGTCAACCAGGCCGAAGGGCGCTTGCGCCGGAATCCGCAGCTCAGGCGATGATCTGGCGCCCGGCCAGCGCGTGCGCGAGCGTTCCACCATCGACGTATTCGAGTTCTCCGCCGACCGGAACGCCGTGCGCGATTCGCGAGGCGCGGATCTTGCGGCGCAGCACGATCTCGCCGATGAAGTGCGCGGTTGCCTCGCCCTCGACCGTGGGATTGGTCGCCAGGATGACTTCGCGCACCTCTCCCTCGTCGAGCAGCGCCTCCAGCTGCTTGACGCCCAGTTGCTCGGGTCCGACACCGTCCAGCGGCGACAAGTGGCCCATCAGGACGAAATAGCGGCCGCGGTAGCCGCCCGACTGCTCGACCGCGACCACGTCGGCAGGTGACTCGACGACGCACAGCGATGTGGAATCACGACGGGGTGCCGAGCAGATCTCGCACAGGTCGCTATCGGTCAGCATCCGGCAGCGCTTGCAGTGCACTACCCCGGCCGTCGCTTCCTCAAGCGCCCTGGCGAGTGCACGGCCACCATCGCGGTTGCGCTCAAGCAGGTAAAAAGCCATGCGCTGGGCAGACTTGGGGCCGACACCCGGCAGCACCCTCAGCGCCTCGATCAATCGGGCCAGTCCGGGGGAATAGTTCACGGCGGCGCTCAGAGCGGAAGTTTCATGCCGGGCGGAAGCTGCATGCCACCCATGGCGTCCGCCATGCGCTGCTGGACGGCTTCCGCCACGCGGCGCGTCGCGTCATTGCAGGCAGCGGCAATCATGTCCTCGAGCATCTCACGGTCATCGCCGGCAGCCGTCGGGTCGATCTGCACGCGACGAACCTCATGGCGGCCGTTCATGACGACCTTGACCATGCCGCCACCTGCTTCGCCCGTCACTTCGAGCGAACCCAGCTGCTCCTGGGCCTTCTGCATGTTGGCCTGGAGTTGCTGAGCCTGGCGCATCAATTGCCCGATATTCGGCTTCATTTGCGCATTCTACCCGACCGGTTTGATCGATTCGGGCTGTATGACGGCGCCAAAGCGGTCCCGCATCGCCTGGACATTGGGATCGCTTTCAAGCGCGAGACGCGCCTGCGCGAGCCGTTCTTCGCGCACCTGTTCTTCGCGGCGCGCCGGCGTGTCGCCGGCGTCGCTTCCGATCTCGAACTCGAGGCGCACCGCGGCGCCAGTCAGGCGGCCAAGCGCCTGCGCCACGCGATCCTCGAGCTGGCGCGTACGCATGGCCTCGGCGCGTGCATCGAGCAGGAATCGAAAAACGTCTCCCGAGCGTTCAATGAGGCGGCAATGGTTGGCCAGCTGGCGAGCCGCCCCCTGCAAATCCAGATTCGCGAGCATGTCAGGCCAGTCAGTCGCCTGTTTGCTTGCCTGCACTGTTGTCGGCGCTGTGGCTTGCGCCGTCGCCCGTGCCTTCGCCGGGACAGCTTTAGTCGGCCGCTCGGTCACCTTCACGGCGGGCTTGGGGTCACCGCCGGGTAGAGGTTGCTGTCTGGCGCCAGGTTCCTGCGGCCGGAATGCCAGCATGCGCAGGAATGTCATCTCCGCACCAATGCGCGGATCCGGCGCAAGCGGGAGGTCGCGGCGACCCAGGATGGCCATCTGGTAGTAAAGCTGCAGGTCCTCGGCGGCAATGCCCGTGGCCAGCCGCTGCAGCAGTTCGCCGGCGTAGACCTCGTCTTCCGGCAGGCCCGGCACGGCCTGGCGCAATGCGACTTTCTGCAATAACGCTGCCGTCTCGTCGAGCAGCTGGCTGTAGTCGGGCGCGAACTCGTCGATCGCGGCGATGCTGTCGAGCAGCCCGCGGGCATCATGTGCAGCGAGGCGCTCCACAACGGCGACGATCTGCTGGCGATCGACCGTGCCAAGCATTGCGCGCGTGTCCTTCTCGGTCACCTGCCCTGCTCCGAACGCCAGGATCTGGTCCAGCAACGAAAGCGCGTCGCGCAGGCTGCCGTCCGCGGCGCGTGCCAGCAGTCCGATCGCGGCCGGCTCGGCCGCGACGCCCTCGGCCTTCAGGATGTGCTGGAGGCGACCGGCGATCAGTGGTGCCGGCAACCGCTTCAGGTTGAACTGCAGGCAGCGCGACAGCACCGTGACCGGAAGTTTCTGCGGGTCCGTTGTTGCGAGCAGGAACTTGACGTGGGGCGGCGGCTCCTCGAGCGTCTTCAGCAGCGCGTTGAAAGAATGACCCGACAGCATGTGCACCTCGTCGATGAGGTACACCTTGTAGCGGCCGCGAGTCGGCGCGTACTGCACGTTGTCGAGCAGCTCCCTGGTATCGTCCACCTTGGTGCGCGACGCCGCATCGACCTCGATGAGATCGACGAAACGGCCCTCGTCGATTTCACGGCAGGCCCCGCATTCTCCGCAGGGCTTCGAACTCACCCCGCGTTCGCAATTCAGCGACT
>JAOUGR010000281.1 GCA_029857655.1 Gammaproteobacteria bacterium
CTGACATTGCTGGAGACCGCCGCCGATCTCGGCTGCCGGCCGATCAAGGCATTCTTCAGGATCACGATCCCGCTGACCAGGGGCGGCATCATCGCGGGCTGCATGCTTGTGTTCATCCCGGCAGTCGGCGAGTTCGTGATCCCGGCGCTGCTGGGCGGCCCCGATTCGCTGATGATCGGGCGGGTGCTGTGGGAGGAGTTCTTCAATAACCGCTCCTGGCCGATCGCGAGCGCGGTCGCGATAGCGATGCTGTTGTTGCTGGTGTTCCCGATCTGGGTCCTGCAGCGCGTGCAGGGCCGGGAAATGGGGGCGAACCGATGAACCAGAAGCGGTCGTTCTTCGTGCTGACGATGATGGCCTTCGGCTTCGCGTTCCTGTACATCCCGATCCTGTCGCTGATCGTTTACTCGTTCAATGCCTCGCGTCTAGTCACGGTCTGGGGCGGTTTCTCGACGAAATGGTATGTCGCGCTGATGGACAATGAGGCGGTCAAGAATGCGGCGTGGCTGTCATTCCGCATTGCGACGATGAACGCTACCGGCGCGACGATCCTCGGCACGCTCGCGGGACTCGCACTCGCACGATTCGGGCGCTTCCGCAGCCGTTCGCTGCTGGCCGGCCTGACGACGGCCCCGCTCGTGATGCCCGAGGTGATCACCGGCCTGTCGATGCTGCTTTTGTTCGTCGCGATGGAGCAGCAGTTCGGCTGGCCGGACGGGCGCGGCATCACGACCATCACGATTGCGCACATCACTTTTTCGATGGCCTATGTGACAGTCGTCGTGCAGTCGCGGCTGTCGACGCTCGACGAATCGCTCGAGGAAGCGGCGATGGACCTCGGCGCGAAGCCGGCCAAGGTGTTCTTCCTGATCACGTTGCCGATCATCATGCCGGCGATACTCGCAGGCTGGCTGCTGGCCTTCACGCTGTCCTGGGATGACCTGGTGATCACCAGCTTCGTCAATGGACCGGGATCCAGCACGCTGCCCGTCCTGATCTTCTCGAAGGTGCGGCTCGGCGTCAGCCCGGACATCAATGCGCTCGCGACCATTCTGGTGCTGATCGTCACCATTGGCATCGTCACCGCTGGCATCCTGATGCAACGCCAGCAGAAGCGCCACGAAAGGGACGTGCAGCAGGCGCTGGCCGCCAATCTGTGATCCAGCTTCCGGGCGCGCATGGCGCAGCTCGCATAGAATTACCCGGCAATCGATCTCGCAGCCGCTGAAATCCGCGGATCAGGCCGACCAGCCTGGAGGGTTGGTATCAATGCATTCTGTGAAATTTCTGGGCGCCTTCTTCCTCCTTGCCGGCCTTCTTGGCGAAGCGCTGCCCATCCGGGCAGAAGAGCTTTCCCAGCGCACCGAGCTACTGATTTTTGCGAGCGGCGAAGTGCGGGGCTTCGACGGTGGCCAGCCTTTCGTCGAGTCTGACAACCTGCTGTTGTCCGCCGATTTGCTTGGGACCTGGACGCGTGGGCGTTGGCACGCGTTGGCAGAGGTTTTGCTGACGACCGATGAGCAGGAGCTCGAGCGCCTGCAGCTTGGGTGGGAGCCTGTGCCGGATACATTTCTATGGATCGGACGCTTCCATCAGCCCGGCAGCATCTGGAACACGCGCCAGCACCACGGTCAGTACCTGCAGCCAAGCATCACGAGGCCGGCCATCGAGAATTGGGAAGACGAGGGCGGGGTGCTGCCGCAGCATGTCGAGGGCCTGCTGTTTGAATCGCGTCGGCCACTCGGCGCGCGACGCGGCGTCGCCTTGTCTGCCGGAGTCGGGATTTCGGCGCAGCTGAAAGACGGCGCACTTGAGCCCATGAAGCTTTTCAATCCGCGCAACAACGACCGCTTGCCGTCCTACAGCATGCAGATTGCATTTCTCCCTGATCTGACCGAAGACGACGCCGTGGGCCTGCTCGCCTCCCACAATGAGCTTGCATTCGATCCGTTGCCGCGGTCCGACGGCTACGATCATGTGGATCTGGAAGTGCTCGGATGTTATCTGGACATCGGACGTGGACGCTGGCAACTGACTTCCACGGCCTATGCTGTCCATGCCAAAGTCTCTGGCGCACTGGCTGCAGCTGAGGATCGGTTCCTTGCCGGCTACCTTCAGCTGCAGTATCAGCTTGATGGCGGTTTGACCGCGCTTGCACGCCTCGAAGCGACGGGCGGAACCGCGGACTCGGCCTACCTGGTTCTGTTTCCGGGCTTCGTCGAAGGCCGCAGCGTATTGGATCTGCGCTGGGATTTCGCTCCCCGTCAGGCGCTATCCCTCGAGCTCGCTGATACCCATGCGCCGCGCAAGGACTACCGCGAGCTCAGGATCCAATGGAGCGCAGCGCTTCCGTGAAGCTGACGCGCCGCCGCCTGGTCACAGGCATGCTGGCGACGGCGCTGGCCTGGCCATGCCGTGCCCAGGGCCGTGATCATGCGGTGCTCGTGACGGCCGAGTCAGATCCGGATCTGTCGCTTGCCACGCTGGAAGTGCGCAAGCTGTTCCTCGGCTTCACCGTCGTGCACGACGGCAGGGTCCTGCAGCCGGTGCGCAACCGCAGCGATGATCTCCTTGACCAGATCTTCCTGCAGCACGTCGTGTCGATGTCCGCCGAGGCTTATGAACGGCGCCTGCTGGCTCGGTTCCTGCGACAGGGACGCGCCAGACCCCGCGAGGTCCGGTCGCGCGAAGAATTGCTGCGCGCGCTGACGTCGGTACGACACAGCGTCTCGTATGCGTGGCAGGCCGACGTCGAGGGTGTTCCCGACGTACATGTTATACGGACGCTATGGCGCGCCTGATCGACACCCTTTCCGGGCGCTTCGGGATCATCGTCCTGATGATTCACGTGCTGTTGTTGCCGGCACTTTATCTCGGTGTCGATCGGATCGTGACGCGCAGCCACGAAGAAATGTTCATCACCGAAATTCGCACTTACGCCCGCGTGCTGGCCGATGAATTGGAACTCGGTTCCGCGATGGAGTCCGAGGCCAGAGTAGAGGTGCTGCTTGAAAACGTGCTGCTGAGCGGCGAAGGTGTATTTGCCGAACTGGTCGCAGGCAACAAAGTCATACACAGCGAGCCCGATCCGCAGGGCCGGGCCACTGGTTTTCCCGGCGAGGATTTTGAATTTGGCGCCGGTGGCGACGACATCTATTTCCTTTCGATACCGATCGTTCGGAACAGGCACGAGGCCGTGCTGCGCATCGGGTTCGATGAACGCCCGGTGATCGCGCAAATTGGACGCGCTCGCGCGCGAATCCTGATTGCCCTTGGCGCCTATTTTTTGGTGTCCCTGTGGCTTGCGGTCTACCTTGGCCGTCTCGTGGCCCGGCCGCTGGTCGAACTCAAACAGGCCTCTCGTCGAGTGGCTTCCGGCGACATGACCGCGGGCCTCAGTACGGACAGCGAAATTTCGGAGTTGCGCGAACTGGCGGACGACCTTGAGACCATGCGTGCCGAACTCGTCGCTGTCAGCCGCCGCCTGCGAGAGGAGATGCGCGAGCGCGAGACCACCGAAAA
>JAOUGR010000283.1 GCA_029857655.1 Gammaproteobacteria bacterium
CAGTCACATGGCGCTGGCGTCCGCGAATTGCCGACCCCGTCAGCAACTTCGATCTCGAACAGGATAGACTCCGGCCCTTAACTGACGGACGAATCCATGAGCGTCCATAACCCCGACCGACCGCTCGTTTCGATCGTGCTGCCCGCGTACAACGAGGCCTCGATCCTGCGTGATCACGTCATCGTGCTGCTCGATTACCTCAAGTCGCTCGAGCAGCGCTTCCGTTTCGAGGTCCTGATCGTCAATGACGGCAGCCGCGACCAGACCGGCGCGATTGCCGAACAGCTCGCGTTGGAATTTGCCGGGATCAGGGTATTTCATCATCCCCGGAATTTCGGCCTTGGCCAGGCGCTGAAGACCAGCTTTGCGCAGTTTCACGGCCAGTACGTCATTGTCCTCGATATCGATCTTAGCTACGGGCCGGAACACATCGGGTTGTTGCTCGATCGCATTACCGCCACCGGCGCCCGGATGGTCCTTGCGTCACCTTATATGCGCGGCGGGCGAGTCGTCGATGTCCCGTGGCTACGGTTATTCCTGAGCCGGATGGCGAACCGGTTCCTGGCGCGGGCGTCGGGCCACAGATTCAGCACCCTGACCTGCATGGTCCGTGTGATTGACGGGCGATTCCTGCGTTCACTTCATCTGCGGAATACGGGCATGGACGTCATGCCAGAAATGATTCACAAGGCAAAGATCCTGCGCGGGAGCATCGAGGAGATCCCGGCCGAACTCAATTGGGAGCGCCAGAACCGCGCGGGCGGGCAGCGTCGCTCGAGCATCAGGATCCTGCAGCAGATCCTCCGTACGACCGTCTCGGGCTACATGTTGCGGCCCTTCACATTCCTGCTGGTTCCCGGCCTGCTGTTGCTCGCCTTTGCTTTGTATGTGAATACCTGGATGGTCATCCACTTCATCGATGCCTACGCACAACTGCAGGCCACTCCTGGTGTGGAGTGGGATATTTCGTCGGCCGTGGCGCTGGCCTACAGCCAGTATCCGCACACATTCATTGTCGGGTTGCTGTCGCTGATGCTGGCAATTCAGCTCACCGGCATGGCAATGCTATCGCTGCAAAACAAGAAGTATTTCGATGAACTCTTTCACCTCGAGTCGACCTTGCTGCGCGAACAGCGGGAGTCGATGCAAGCTCCTGATGGGGGTAATGCATGACGGGCACCTACGTCGTCACCGGATGCGCGGGCTTTCTCGGCTCGAATCTGGTGGGACGCCTGCTGGAAGCGGGCCATCACGTGCTGGGAATCGACAATCTGTCGATGGGCAAGCTCGAGAACATCGCGGAGTTCCGCGATGAACCTCGATTCCGCTTCACGCAGGCCGATGTCACGGACCCGCAGGCCCTTGCAGGCCTCGACAGCAAGGTTGACGCGATCGTGCACCTCGCCGCGTTCAAGATACCGCGCTACGGCAAGGCGATCGACACGCTGAAGATCAATTACCGCGGCACCGAGAATGCCCTCGACTTTGCCCGCCGGCTCGGCTGCAAGCTGGTCCTGGCGTCGACTTCCGACATCTACGGCCGCAACCCCAAGCTGCCGTTCAGCGAGAAGGACAGCGACAGCGTGATCGGCAATTCAAAGTCGCCGCGCTGGGCATACGCGGTCTCGAAACTTTTCGATGAGCATCTCGCGCTCGCCTATCAGGACGCGTATGGCTTCCCGGTGACAATCCTGCGCTTCTTCGGCTCCTACGGACCAAAGCAGCCCCTGAGCTGGTGGGGCGGCCCGCCGCCCGTGTTCATCGACTGCGTGCTCAACGACAAGCCGATCCCGATTCACGGCGACGGCAGCCAGACCCGCAGTTTCACTTACGCAAGCGACACCGTCGAAGGCATCTACCAGGCGTTGATACGCCCCGAGGCCAATGGCGAGATCATCAACATCGGCAGCACGCAGGAAACGACGATCCTGGATCTCGCCCGCCGCATCAAGCGCCTTTCCGGGACGCCCGGCGACATCCGCATCGACTTCGTGCCATACGCATCCTTTACCGGCCAGAAGTACGAGGACGTGATGCGCCGCGTTCCCGATGTATCTCTTTGCGAACAGCTGTTGGGCGTGCGTGCGCGGGTCGACATCGATGAAGGCCTCAGGCGCACGATCGAGTGGCAACGCCGTGTGACCGCGAAAGCGGCTTCCGAATGACCCAAGCGCAGGTTGGCGCGAGGACCGCGGCGGGCATGCGTATCGGCATCATCGGCGGTGGCCTCATGGGCCTTGCGTTGGCCGAGCGCCTCGCGTCAACTGGCCACCAGGTGCACGTCTACGAGCGCGCGCCGCAGCCCGGCGGGCTTGCGACGTGGCACGACTTCGGTCCATTCGTCTGGGACCGCTTCTACCACGTCATCCTGCCTTCCGACACGGCACTGGTGGAATTCATCCGGCGCATCGGGCTTGCGGAACGGCTGAACTGGAGCCCGACCCGCACCGGCTACTATGTCGATGAGCAATTTCACTCGCTTAGCAGCGGACTCGATTTCCTCCGCTTTCCGCTGCTCAACCCGTGGAGCAAGTTCCGGCTGGTGCTCACGATCCTCTATTGCTCGAGGATCAGCGACTGGCGTCGCCTGGAGCACATGACGGTCGAGGAATTCCTGGTTCGCTATTCGGGGCGCGCCACGTTTGAGAAGTTCTGGAAGCCGCTCTTGCTGGCGAAACTCGGGGAGCATTACAGGCGTGTCTCCGCAGTATTCATCTGGACGTATGTGAAGCGCCTGTTCTCGGCGCGCGATGCAGCGGCTCAGAAGGAACATCTCGGCTACGTGTCGGGCGGCTACCGCACCGTGTTCGAGCGGCTGCTCGATCTCATCGCCAGGGCCCGCGGGAGTGTGCGGACCGGAATCGAAGTGCAGGCGGTGCGCGCACGCGCCGCAAAGGGCATCGAGGTCGTCGCAGGAGGTGAAACGGAGGCCTTCGACAAGGTCATCTTCACCGGGCCGGTAAATGTGCTGCGCAGCATCGTCGATCCCGAACTCGCGCAGGTTCCGCCGCATGGCGATATCGAGTACTTGGGCGTCATCTGCATGGCGCTCGTCACGCGCAAGCAGCTCGTCCCGTACTATATTCTCAACATCGCGGACGACCGCATCCCTTTCACCGGCGTGATCGGCATGAGTTCCCTGGTGGCAACGGACGAAACGTCGGGTCTCTACCTCACCTATTTGCCGAAGTACGTGCTCTCCGACGACCCCATGCTCCGGCGGACCGATGAAGACATCAAGGCGGAGTTCCTGCAGGGCTTCCATAACATGTTTCCCGATTTCGACGATCGCGACATCGCCGGCGTTCACATCAACCGGGCATTCAAGGTCCAGCCGCTGCAGGTGCTCGACTATTCCGCGCGGGTGCAGACGCCGAGGACCCGGCACCAGGATTTCTACGTCGTCAACACGGCACAATTCGTCAACAACACGCTCAACAACAACGAGGTCATCCGGACAGTGAACGCATTCCTGCAACAGTTCGGCGCGGAGTTCGCGATCACATGACG
>JAOUGR010000282.1 GCA_029857655.1 Gammaproteobacteria bacterium
TGGTGCACCTGTCACTCAAGTTCCGGCACCGCCACTCTCAGCTACGTCACCTGCACCAGCTGGTCCGCCGCCAGTCCAAGCCGGTGATCGTCGCAGGCGATTTTAATACTTTCTGGGGAGAGCACGAGATCTACCTGTTCATGCAGGCGGCAGGTCTGCGCAGCGCGAATATCGCCGGCCTTCCCTCCTATCCGAGCCGCTGGCCGCGCAAGGAACTCGACTTCATCCTGTACGGCGAAGGCATTGTGCCGAAGGCGTTCGATATTCCGCCGGTGCCGCTGTCCGACCATCTGCCGCTGGTGTTCGACTTTGAAATCGAGCCGCAGACAGTCAGAGCCGCTGATCCGGCGGCCGTGGCCAAAGCCTGATCGGCCGGCAGCGTGCATAATTGGATCGCTATCCGGGGATGCAGACATGACTGAACAACGCACCCATTGGCGTCTAGAAACTGACAAGGACCAGGTCGCCTGGCTGACCCTCGACCAGCAGGGCGGCGGCACCAACACTCTCGGCACCGAGGTCATTGGCCAGCTCGATGCACGCCTCGCGGAAGTGAGGCGCGCGAATCCCAGGGCGCTGGTGATCCGCTCGGCCAAGGACAGTGGATTTATCGCGGGTGCCGATATCTCGGAATTCACCGGCTTCACCGATACCGAGCAGGCATATCGCATGGTACGGACCGGGCAGCAGGTATTTGAACGGATCGAGGCGCTGCCGATGCCGACCGCAGCGGCGATCCACGGCTTCGCGCTGGGCGGCGGCCTCGAACTGGCGCTCGCATGCGATTATCGCGTCGGTGCCGACGACGGCCGCCTGAGTCTCGGGCTACCGGAAGTGCTGCTCGGCATACACCCCGGCTTCGGCGGGACGGTCCGCACTCCCCGCCTGATCGGCGCGCCAGCCGCACTCGACATGATGCTGACCGGGCGCTCGCTGCGTGGCGATGCCGCGCTCAAGCTCGGGCTGATCGACCGGCTGGTGCCGCGCGAAGGGCTGGACACGGCTGCCCGCGAGATTGCGCTCGCCGCGCCGCCGCCCAGGCGCGCGCCCCTGGCAACGCGCCTGCTCGGGCTGCCATTGCTGCGCTCCTTTGTCGCGGCCCAGACCCGCAAGCAGGTGGCGCGACGCGCGAATCCCGCGCACTACCCCGCACCCTACGCGATCATCGACCTGTTCGCGCGGCATGGCGCCAGCGGCGCCGCAGCATACGAAGCGGAAGCCCGCTCCATTGCCAGGTTGCTCCTGAGCGAATCCTCGCGCAATCTGGTCAGGGTGTTCTTCCTGCAGAACCGCATGAAGGCACTCGGCGGCAAGAATACGCGCCGTTTCGGTCACGTCCACGTGGTCGGAGCGGGTGTCATGGGCGGCGACATCGCGGCCTGGTGCGCCTCACGCGGCTTGACCGTCACGCTGCAGGATCGCGAGATGAAGTACATCGAGCCGGCGCTTGCACGTGCCGGCGAGTTCTTCAGCAAACGCGCGCGCGATCCGAAAAAATCGGCGGAAATGACCGCGCGGCTCTCCGCCGACGTCGAGGGTGCCGGCGTCGCGCGGGCCGATCTCGTGATCGAGGCGATTTTCGAGAATGCGGACGCCAAGCGCGCGCTGTACGCGAAGCTGGAACCCGTCATGAAGCAGGACGCCCTGCTCGCCACCAACACGTCGAGCATCATGCTCGAGGAATTGTCGCGCGGGCTCGCCGATCCCGGGCGCCTGGTCGGGCTGCACTTCTTCAATCCGGTCGCGAAAATGATGCTGGTCGAGATCATCCGCGCGCGACAAACCCGCGATAACGTGGTCGAGGACGCGCTGGCATTCACACGCAAGCTCGACAAGCTGCCGCTTCCATGCCGCAGTGCACCCGGCTTCGTGGTCAATCGCATCCTGATGCCCTACATGACGGAAGCGATGCTGGCGGCGGATGAAGGCGTGCCGCTCGCCCTGATCGACCGTACCGCGACCCAGTTCGGGATGCCGATGGGGCCGATCGAGCTTGCCGACACAGTCGGACTCGACGTCGCCGCCCATGTCGGAAAGATTCTCGCCGAGGCCTTCGCCAGGCCGACGCCCAGGTGCACGGCAGCACTCGTCGAAGCCGGCAAGCTTGGCCGCAAGACCGGCCAGGGTTTTTACCAGTGGCGCGATGGCAAGCCGGTGAAGCCGCAGGCCGCAGGCCATGTGCCCGAGGACCTCGAGGACCGGCTGATCCTTCAGTATCTGAATGAGGCGGTCGCCTGCCTGCGCGAACAGGTCATCGACGATGCGGACCTGCTCGATGCCGGAATGATATTCGGCACCGGCTTCGCGCCATTCCGAGGCGGGCCGCTGCACTATGCGCGCGCACGCGGGGTCGCCGGCATCGTCGCGCGCCTCGAGCAGCTGGCCGCGCGGCATGGCCCGCGGTTTCGCCCCGATGCGGGCTGGACCGCACTGACCGCGTTACGCTGAAGCCTGTGATAGATTGCGCCCGCATGAAAGTCGCGAAATATGGAAGATAAACCGGTCGACCTGGAGGTGCTTCGCAAGTTCAGCCCGCTTGACGGCCTGAAGCGGGAAAACCTGCACGCGCTGTCACGCAAGACCAGGCTCCAGGAGCTCGACAGCGGCCGCGTCCTGTTCAAGGAAGGTGAGTCCGACAAGCGCACGGTCTATCTCGTCAGCGGCGAAATCGAACTGCGCAGCGGCGAGCGAACGGTATCCACGGTGGTCGCCGGAACGCCCGAGGCGCGCATCGGGCTCGCCCCCGGGCAGCCGCGGCGATTCACGGCGCGGGCGCTCACCGACTCGACCTATATCGCGGTGGACAGCGACCTGCTCGACGTGCTGATCACCTGGGACCAGACCGGCAGCTATGAAGTGGGCGAAATCTCCGGTGGCGGCGTCGCGAATGCCGACGACTGGATGACCGTGCTGCTGCAGACCAAGGCCTTCCATCGCATTCCGCCCGCCAATCTTCAGGCCCTGTTCATGCGCATGCAGCACGTGGCCTGCAAGGCCGGCGAAGTCATCATCAAGCAGGGCGACGAAGGCGATTATTTCTACGTCATCACCAAAGGCAGCGCGGTGGTCACGCGCGAGACACCGATGAGCCGCGCCGGCATCAAGCTTGCGGAAGTCGGGATCGGCGAGTCATTCGGCGAAGAAGCACTGATATCCGATGGCAAGCGCAATGCGACCATCACGATGCAGACCGATGGCGCACTCGTGCGCCTGGGCAAGGACGATTTCCGGGAACTGCTGAATGAGCCCCTGCTGCACTCGGTGGATCTTGAGCATGCGCGTGATCTGGTTGCGCGCGGCGGTCGCTGGCTGGATGTGCGGCTGCCGAGCGAATACAACGACTTTCACATTGACGATGCGCTGAACGTGCCGCTGTATTTCATCCGCCTCAAAGTGCGGACACTCGACACCAAGACACCCTATGTCGCCGTCTGCGATACGGGCCGGCGCAGTTCCGCCGCAGCGTTCCTTTTGAGCGAACGCGGATTCGAGGCCTACTGCCTGCAGGGC
>JAOUGR010000284.1 GCA_029857655.1 Gammaproteobacteria bacterium
ATTTCCTCTGGACCTCCGCGTTGGTGCTCACGCTCCTGATGCCGATCGCGGTCGTGTACCTGCCCTCTTGGGCGCAGGTTTCACTGCCATGGGGACCCGCCGAGCCGTGGCCGCGCGACGAGCCCGCGCTCGTCACGGCGGATGTACGCCGCGCTGACGAGGAATCGGCTGTCTCCGGCCCGCGACAGGGCGAGCTTTCGACCGCCCCGCGCGCGACGCGTGCGGCGTGGCCGACCGCGATGATCGTCTGGTTCGTCGGTGCGTTGGGCGTGCTGCTACGCAACGTCTTGGCGCATGTCGGACTGATCCGCTGGGTGCGCAAGTCCCGACCTGATCTTTCGCCGGCGTGGGCTGCAACGCTGCGTCGGGCCGCAAACGAAGCGGGATTTCGGAGGCGCGTGCGCGTGCTCGAATCCGACCACACGACCAGTCCGTGCACCTTCGGACTCGTGCGGCCGGTCGTGTTGCTCCCCGCGGCGGGCGCCTGCTGGCTCGAGGCGCAGCGCCGCTTCACGCTGCTGCACGAGCTCGCGCACGTCCGTCGCCTCGATTACCTGACCACGCAAGTCGCGAGCCTGTCCTGCGCCGTGCATTGGTATAACCCGCTCGTGTGGTATGCCGCCATCCAGGCGCGCAAACTCCAGGAGCAGGCGAGCGACGACGTCGTATTGAGCGCCGGCGGGACGCCGTCGGATTACGCGCAGTTTCTCGTGGGACTTGCCGGCAGCTCGCGGCGCCTGTCGCCATCATTCCCGGCCGCCGTCGGCATGGTCCAGCGCTCGCAGCTTCACGGCCGCGTCACCGCGATTCTCGATGAATCCAGGGCGCGCCTGCCCCTTGGGGGCCTCGCGCTCCTCGGTGCACTCGCGCCACTCGCAGGTCTGATGCTCTTTCTTGCCACTCTCTCCGTGGCTGCCACACCCCTTGCGAGGCAAACCGGAGTTCCCTTGTCGGCTTCGTTCACCTCGGTCGAGTTACGCAACGGCGGCAAAGTGAGTCTAGTCCATGGTCGATCGCAGCGCGTGACTTTGCTCAAGGGTGATCTGGAGCAGGCCTCGATCACGATTCGCGACAACGGCCGACTCGTGATCGATCGATGCCCAACGCACTGCTCGCGCAACCACGACTTCGAGGTCGAGGTCGTGACGCCGGCACTCGGTGCCATTACCGTCGCGGAGGGTGGCACGATCCTGACCGGCGGCGAGTTCCCGCCTCAACCCGAGATCGGCGTCGCCGTCAGTCAGGGCGGCGCGATCGATATCCGCTCCATGCCGGTCGCGAACGTCACGGCTTCCGTGTACAGCGGCGGCAGGATTTTGACTTGGCCGGGTACAGCCTTGTCGGCCGACGTCGAGCAGGGCGGAAACATCATGTACTGGGGCGATGCCGACGTCGAATCGTCGGTTCGTTACGGCGGTGTCGTCGCAAGGGGAGCGGCGGCCGAAGAAAACAAGCTGCTTGCGGAGTTGATGGGCCCGCAGTTGGTCGATCCGCCTGCGCCGATTCCTCCCGTGCCCCCGGTTTCCCCGATTCGACCGATCCGTCATTGATCTGACCTGCCCTCGTGCCCTCGCATCAAGGAGAGTGCTGATGCGCCTTGCCCCCTGGCTTTCATGCGCCTCGCTTCTGGTTGCCGCCGTCGCGTCGGCCGAGCCCCCTGCCGCGATGGACCTCGAAGGTCTTTGGGCCGGGCACGCGCGCTATGGCCCCGACGCGCGCGGGAGGCTGATGATCCTCAAGCGCGGGGACGGCATTGTTGCCGATATTGCGGGCTTTTCCGTCCCGGTGAAGCAGCGGGGCAGGCAGCTCAGTTTCGACCTTCCCGACGGCAAGGGCAGCTTTCGCGGCGCGCACATCGGCGGCGAGATCGACGGCCATTGGATCCAACCCGTGACGGTCGAAAGCGGCGCGCGCTACGCGACGCCTCTCGTTCTACGCGCGGATGGGGTCGGCCGCTGGACCGGGCAGGTCCTGCCACGCGAAGATCATTTGACTTACTACCTGCCGGTCACGCGTGGCGCCGACGGCCGCTACTCGACTTACCTGCGCAACCCGGAGCGCAACCAGGGCGTGTTCCTGGGCGCGTCACGGATCGAGCCGGACGGTGACACGATCCGGCTGATCGGAACGCCGCGCGGTCAGGCCGAAGAGCGCGTCATTGCCGCTGGACCGCGCGATACCGCAAGGGACAGGTTCAGTCTATCCCTGAGCGGAAACACCTTTGTCTTCGCTCGCGAGAAAGACGGGAGCAGCCCCTTCTACTCGCGCGGCAATCCGCCGGAGCGCTACCGCTACGTTCCGCCGGTACAGCTCGACGACGGATGGCCGGTGTCGACGCTGGAACAGGAGGGCATCGACCGGGCGATGATCGAGGGCTTCGTCCAGAAGCTGATCGACATGCCACAGGACAGTGTCAGCACCTCGCAAGTCCACAGTCTGCTGATCGCACGGCACGGCAAGCTCGTGCTCGAGGAGTATTTCCACGGGTTCGACCGCGACACGCCGCACGAGACGCGATCCGCCGCGAAGAGCTGGACCAATGTGCTGATCGGCGCGGCCATGCAGGCGGGCGTCCCGATCCGTCTCGACACGCCGGTTTACGAGACCATGCTGGGCTCCGTCCCGGCGGATCTCGACCCGCGCAAGAAGACGATGACGCTCGAGCATCTCATCTCGATGACCGCAGGCTTTGACTGCGACGATTCGGGGGAAAGGCCGGGTGACGAAGATCCGATGCAGGAGCAGACCGTGGAGCCGGACTGGTACCGCTATTCGCTGAACGTACCGATGGCGTGGAATTCCGGCGAGCAGATCGTCTACTGCAGCATGAAGCCGAACCTGGCCGCGGGCATGCTGGAGAAGGTGGCCGGCGAGCCACTGCCCGAGATGTTCCACCGGCTGGTCGCGAAGCCGATGCGAATGAGGAACTACCACTTGTTGCTTCAGCCGACCGGCCAGCCCTATGGCGGCGGAGGGCATCATTTCACCACCCGGGATTTTATGAAGCTCACTCAGCTGTTCCTGAACGAGGGCAAGTGGGAAGGTCGACAGATCGTCAGCCGCGAGTGGGCGAGAAAATCAGGCGCTGCGCTGCGCGTTCTCTCACCGACCAGCGGCCAGACCTACGGCTATCTCTGGAACTCATTCGAATACCCGTACCGCGGACGCATGCTGCACGCTTATTTCCCGGGCGGGAACGGTGGCCAGGTGTACATCGGGATTCCCGATCTCGATCTGCTGATCGCCTTCACCGGCGGCAATTATGCCGACCGCGCGCTGTTCCGCCCGCAGCGTGAATTCGTACCGGAGGACATCCTGCCAGCAGTCAGCCCGTGAGGCCCACCTTGAGTGCCCGTGCTGATTTGCAAGGCGGCTTTTCTCGCATGAATTCGATGGTCCGGATATTCAGGACTTTGGAAAAATCAATGTGAAACAGTACCCGGCACAGAGGGATTGATTCCTCTCTCCGCCATCCAATGCCTCAGGAGTTCACGCGCGCGCCGCGTAG
>JAOUGR010000017.1 GCA_029857655.1 Gammaproteobacteria bacterium
CGATTGCGGCCTATCTGGTCGAGTTGTTCCCGACCCGCATCCGTTACTCTTCGATGAGTCTGCCCTACCACATCGGCAATGGCTGGTTCGGCGGGTTCCTGCCATTCCTGGCGGCGGCGCTGGTGGTCAAGAGCGGCAATATCTATTACGGGCTCTGGTATCCGATCGTCATTGCCGCGATGACCGGTATCATCGGGCTCCTGTTCCTGCGGGAAACCAAGGACACCGACATCCGCTCATGAAGGCGGGCGGCGCACCGAGGCCGGCACTTCGCCAGCCACGCCCAGCGCGCGTTGCATCAGCAGCCTCTTGATCGGGCCCGAGGACTCAACCAGGTCGAGACCCGCGCGGCGCAGGCGCGATTGCATCGCGTCGCCGCCGTAGAACAGGCGCTTGATGCCGTCGAGGAGCGCGATCGCAGGGAGAGTCTCGGCCTTGCGCCAGCGCTCGTATCGCCTCAGCACGGCGAGCTCGCCCGGGTCGTCGCCCGCCTTGAGCGCGGCGCCGATGACGTCGACCAGCGCCGCGGCGTCCATGAATGCCAGATTGATCCCCTGCCCGGCCAATGGATGGACGGTATGGGCCGCATCGCCGATCAGGGCGACCCTCGCTGCGGCATAACGTCGCGCGTGCACGAGCCTGAGGGCAAATGATGCGCGCGCTGTGGTGACCTCGAGACGGCCCAGAACAGCCGCCGAGGCCGCCGTCACGCGCGCGGAAAAATCGGATGCACTGCTTCGGATGAGTTCATCGGCAAGCGCAGGCGTCGTCGACCACACCAGCGAAACCCGCCCGTCCCCGAGCGGCAGCAGCGCCAGGGGACCAGTGTCCAGGAAACGCTGCCAGGCCGTGTGCCGATGCGCCTGCTGACAGGACAAGTGCGCCACCACCGCGCGCTGCTCATAGTCCCAGCCCCTCGTCGCAATGCCCGACTGCAAACGCACGGCGGATTCGCTGCCGTCGGCGCCGATGACGAGCGCCGCGCCGTAATCGCGACCGTCGGTCGTCGCGACACGGACCGCGTCGTCGCTGGTCTCGAATGACGCGAAACCGGCCCGCAACAGCACGACGCCTGCCGCCATGGCGCGCTCCATCAGGGCCGCCTGGACCGTGCGGTTCTCGACGATGTGGCCGAGATCCGGTTCACCCAGTTCCGCGGCGTCGAAGTGCAGCGCGCCCGGCCCGTCCGGTGTCGCGTGCTCCTCCCAGACGGTCATGCGCTGGTAGGCCGCGGCCCCACGGGCGAGCACGGCCGGCCAGGCGCCGGTCAGCTCCAGCAGCCGCTGCGACGCCCGCGACAATGCGGACACGCGCAGCTCGAGCGCTTCGCCAGCGGCAGGTGCCGTCACCGGCTTTGGTTCGAGCAGCGCTATACGCAAGGCCGCGGTACCGGGGTTCGTGGCCAGGAGTGCCGCCACCCCGGCACCCGCCATCGCGCCGCCGACGATCACGACATCGAAATCCCGCTTCATGCCCGCAGCACGAGCGGCAGGCCACGCACCAGGCGCGGCAGGCGGCCGGCAAGACCCATGGTCCGGCGCGCGAATTCGCGCTTGACCGGTCCCATGAGGTCGAAAAGCAGCAGCCCCGTGGCGCGCGCGGCCCGCAGCGGCGCAAGTGGATGGCCAAATCCGCGCACCAGGCTGTCAGTGAACCGGATCACCGCCTGCCGATCCGGTTGCCGCCAGTTCGTATAGCGCTCGAGCAGCTGCGCAGCGCCGGGATCCATCGCGGATCCCTGCTCGGCAATTGCATCTGCCAGTACCTCGGCGAGTGTCGCAACATCACGCAGCCCCAGATTGAATCCCTGGCCGGCGACCGGGTGCAGTCCCTGGGCCGCATTACCGATCACCAACGCACGCGCACCGGACTGCCGTCCCGAGCGCGTCAATGCAAGCGGATAGGACTGGCGCCGGCCGACGCGCCGGAAGCGCCCGAGGCGCAGGCCGAATGCCTGTTGCAACTCGGCGATGAATGCATCGTCGGGCAGCGCGAGCGCCCGCGCTGCGGCTTCCGGCGCCAGCGTCCAGACCACCGCGGATCGTCCTTCGGCAATCGGCAGCACGGCAATCGGCCCCGTGGGCGTGAATCGTTCATAGGCCGTGTGATCGTGGAAACGCTCGGTATCGACATGCGCGATGACCGCGTGCTGGCCGTACTCCGATACCGCCGCGTCGATGCCGATGGCGCTTCGCACCCGCGACTGGGCACCGTCCGCCGCGACGACCAGACGCGCCGCGAACTGTTGCCCCTGGTCGGTCACTATCCGGAGCGCATCCTCGCCCGGCAACAATTCGTTCACCGCAGCCTGGCACAAGGTGAGCCGTGAAATGGCGGCGCAGCGTTCCCGCAATGCGCGGCCCAGCAGCCGGTTCTCGATCGTGTAACCGAGTGCTGCAACCCCCTGCTCCTCGGCGGAAAGACGCGCAAACCCGAATACGCCGCGCTCGGAAATATGGATCCTGCGGATCGGCGTAGCCTGCGCGGCAACGGATTTCCATACACCGATGCCCTCGAGCACCCGCCGGCTGCCGCCTGACAGCGCGGTCGTGCGCGAATCAAAGCTTGGCTGGTCGCCGGCATCGGGAGCGACCGGCTCGATGACGACGACATCGAGCGGCAACTCCGCCAGCGCCGCAGCGAGCGACAGCCCGACCATGCCACCACCGGCGATGGCAATGTCGCAACGCGTCGATGGAGGTCCGCTCACGAAATCGCTCATGCCGCCGCCATCAGGCGTTCGATCTCGTCCGGATCGCTCGGCATCGCCGCGGTCAAGACCTCGGGATCGCCTTTCGTCACGACGACATCGTCCTCGATGCGCACGCCAATACCCCACCATTCGCGGCCGACGCCCTTCGAGCCGGGCGCGATGTAGATGCCGGGCTCGACGGTCGTGACCATGCCCGGCTCGAGCAGTCGCCACTGCTCACCGACCTTGTACTCGCCGACGTCATGCACGTCCATGCCGAGCCAGTGCCCGGTCCGGTGCATGAAGAAGCGGCGATAGGCGCCTTCCTTGATCAGTTTCGCCGTGCGGCCCTTCAGGAGCCCGATCCGGACCAGTCCGCGGGTGATCGTGCGCACCGCGGCATCATGCGGGTCGTTCCAGTGACAGCCGGCCCGGACCTTTTCGATCGCGGCCTTCTGCGCTTCCAGCACGATCTCGTAGACATCGCGTTGCCGGGCCTTGTAGCGGCCGCCGACGGGCAATGTCCGGGTCACGTCGGAAGCGTAATACTGGTATTCGCAACCCGCGTCGATCAGCAGCAATTCGCCGTCCTTCATCTGGCGGTCATTGTCGCGGTAATGCAGCACGCAGGAATTCGGGCCGCTGCCGACGATCGGATGGTAGGAGATGTCGGCGTGGTTGCGATGAAACTCGTGCAGGATCTCCGCCATCACCTCGTATTCCATGCGCCCGGGCGCGGTCGCCGCAAGCGCGCGATGATGGGCGGCGCAGGCGATGCGCCCGGCGCGCCGCATCGCGGCGAGCTCGTCGCGGCTCTTGAACAGCCGCAGTTCATGCAGCGGGTGATCGAGGGCGACGAATTCCTGCGGCGTGTGCAGGCCCTGCTTGGTCTGGGAACGCAGTCGATTGACCCAGCCGATCACGCGCTGGTCGAATTCCGGATGCGTGCCCATCGTGTAGAAGACCCGCGAGCAGCGTTCCAGCAGACCCGGCAGGATCTCATCGATGTCCTGGATCGGGAACGCGTCGTCGGCGCCGTTGCTCTTGACCACGCCTTCCGGACCGGCGCGCGTGCCGTCCCAGATTTCACGCTCGGTATCGCGCTCGCGCACGAACAGCACGTACTCGCCATGCGGCCGCCCCGGCAGCAGCACGGCAACTGCCTCCGGCTCCGCAAATCCAGTCAGGTAGTAAAAATCGCTGTCGGGGCGGTAGAAATAGTCCACATCGCCATTGCGGAGCCGGATCGGGGCCGCGGGCAGGATAGCGATGGCGTCCTTGCCCATCATCCGCATCAGCAGGCGCCGGCGCTTTGCAAACTCGTCTTTCTTCATGCCCTGCTCAGTGGACGACGATATCGGGTCGCGACTGGCTTGCGCGGAGTGCCGCCAGTTCTTCGAATGCGAGCTGTGCCCCCGCCCGAAGGTATTCAAACAGTTCCGTAAATGCCACCTCGCCGGACTCGGGAGTCTCCAGCGGATCAAGCCGCGCGCGGGCGATCTCGCTGAAATCCTGCAGCACCTCGCCGACCTCGTCCAGCTCGGCGATCCGGTGGTCTGCGCCACCGGCACCGATGCCGTAGAGGAACCCGCCGCTCCAGGCCGCCAGCGCCCCAACCCTTTCGTCCAGCGTCACCTCACCATCCGGGATCAGCGGAGTAAACCCGAAGCCCTGAGACTGGAGGGCCTCCAGCGTCGCCTGATGGAACTCCTGAAGCACGCGATGGGACCGATCGTCGATCCGGCCAATTGTGCCGGCGTCGAACAGATCGGCGATCCATTCGGGCGTCGTATAGCCCTCGCGCGCGCACAGCGCGCCGCACAGGCAGCCGTGCGCCTCGGCAGCGCCGACCGCGGAACCAAGGCTGTCGAGGACAGCCTGCATTTCCACATATGTCACTTCGCTCAAGGTAGCAGCAAATGGTACTCCGCGGCAGCCGGCAACCCCAGCACAAACCGCGTTGACCCGCCTCGTGACGCGGTTTCATAATGGCCGCATGGAAGACGCGAACACGAAACCGGGACTCGAGCGCGAAATGAAGCGACTGGAGCGACGCCTCGACGAATTGGTTGGGGTCGTCGCCCAGCTCAAGGAAGAGAATCGCGCCCTGCGCCAGCGCCAGGACTCCCTGAGCGCCGACCGTGCGATACTGATGCAGAAGAACGAGCAGGTACGTGCCCGTGTCGAAGCAATGATCGGACGCCTCAAGGCGATGGAGAGTGGCGCATGACCACGGATGCAAGCCGGGTCAGCGTGCGGATCCTGGAGAAGGAATATCACGTTGCCTGCCCCGCCGAGGAACGGGCCGCCCTGCTCGACTCGGCCGAATACCTGAATCGCAAGATGCGCGAGATCCGCGACAGCGGCAAGGTGGTCGGCCTGGACCGAATTGCGGTCATGGCTGCATTGAACATCACCAATGACCTGCTGATGTCGCGTGGCCATGACGAAGACGTTGAAACGGACCTGGCCGTGCGGCTCAAGATGATGAGGGAACGCGTTGAGTCGGCGCTGACGCGCGGCCATCTGGATACCTGAACTGACAGCGGTCCGCGCCGGGCGCGTGACCGCCACGATTTGGCGCCGCCTGTGGTGTTCGATGTGGGCCTGGGTACTCTCGACCCTAATGTGAAAAACCCAGGAGCGTGGCTCAGCGGCAGCATTGTGCAAGTCCGCCTCGTAGCGGAAAGCCTTAAATGCCACGGCCTGCTCCACTTGTTGCTCCGGTTCGAGAGCAGCGGTCTGCAACGGCACATGCGGGTGGCGCCTCCTGATTCCACCGATGCCTGAAAGCAATCAAGCCGGCCTGCGCCGGAGTCTGCGCGCCGCGCGGCGCGCGCTCGGCACGGCGCAACGGCTTGCCGCCGCAACCGCCGTCGACACGAGCCTCGCGCGGATGGGACTGCCGCGACCCCGGTCGCGGATCGCGGCCTACCGGGCGATGGATGGCGAACTGGATCCCGTCATCGTCATGCGCCGCGCCCTGGCGCTCGGCTGCGAAGTACACGTGCCTGTGGTCACCAGCCTGCGCCGCCGTCGCATGCGCTTCGCAGCCTGGCCGGACGAGCCACCGCGCCCGCGTGCAGATGGCGATGCGGCACGCTGGTTCGACCTGGTGCTGGTGCCGCTGGTCGGGTTCGATGATGACGGCAACCGGCTCGGCATGGGCGCCGGTTTCTACGACCGGCATTTCGCGTTCCTGCGGCATCGCGATGCATGGCATCGTCCGCTGCTGCTGGGGCTCGCATTCGAGGTCCAGCGCCTGGAACGGTTACCCGCCAAGTCGCTTGACGTACCATTGTGGGGCGTCGTGACAGAGCGCGCGATCCACGGTCGTGCCGCTACCCGGATTCGCCGAAAACCTGCGGAAACAGGCTCGTGAACTACTGGCTGATGAAGTCCGAACCGGACACATTCGGCATCGATCACCTGGCGCGGTCGCCGCGACGCAGCGCCGCCTGGGATGGTGTCCGCAACTACCAGTCGCGCAACATGTTGCGTGACGAGTTCCGCCGCGGTGACCGGGCTTTTTTCTATCACTCGAGCTGCGAGCTGCCCGGAATTTACGGAACGATGCGTGTCGTGCGCCGCGGGCATCCGGATCCCACCGCGTTCGATGCGCGCCATCGACACTACGACGCGGGGAGTGAACGTGCCAATCCACGCTGGTACCAGGTGACCGTCCAGCTGCTCTCCAGGTTTGCGCAGCCGGTCACGCTTGAGACGTTACGCGAACATTCCGGAGGCCCATTGCGCAACCTGATCGTGTTGCGTCGTGGCAACCGCCTGTCGATCACTCCGGTGAGCGTCGACGAATGGAAATTCATTCATAGACTCGCGGCGACACCGCCGTCGTGAAGCGAACGCCGCGCTGGAAAACAAGCCGTCTGCACTGGTGCAGAAATTTCCCTCGACTCGAGACAGATGCACTCACATTTGTTCGATTGCAAAACATTCACAAGCGATTGCGACGCGACGGATCGATCAAACGTGATGCAGCAACGCGCGAAGTCCATACCCCTTGCTTGCAATCCCGTCAACCATGTATATACTCCAACCTCGGATTAACCCGACATGGAGATCCATCATGGCGACGAAGAAGAAGGGCAAGAAGAAGGCTGCGAAAAAGAAGTAAGGCCTTCGACAGCAGAATCGGCGGTTGGTTGATTGTTAGAAGACTTGCCGCCGGTTCACTGAATGCTAAGACTGTGCCCGCGAAAGCGGGCACAGTTTTATGTGGAGGACGATGATGGACGCCGACGCCAGGAAGAAAGCGGCTGCACTCGCGGCGCTCGATTTCGTAGAGGACGGCATGCTGGTCGGGGTCGGAACCGGTTCGACCGTCAATCACTTCATCGCCGCACTGGCGGAACGGCGCCACCGCATATCCGGCGCGGTTTCCTCCTCCGATGCCAGTACCCGCCTGCTGCGCAAGGCCGGCATCGAAGTCCTCGAACTGAATGACTCCGGCGACCTGCCGCTATATGTAGACGGCGCCGACGAGGCGACCCGGCACCTGCACCTGATCAAGGGCGGCGGCGGGGCATTGACACGTGAAAAGATCGTGGCGGCCGCCAGCCGCCGCTTCGTCTGCATCATCGACGATACCAAGCTCGTCGACGTCCTCGGGAAGTTCCCGCTGCCGGTCGAAGTGATCCCGATGGCGCGCTCGCTGGTCGCCCGCAAGCTCGTCGGCCTGGGCGGCCAGCCGGTTTATCGGGAGGGATTCACGACCGACAACGGCAATGCGATCCTCGACGTGCGCAATCTGAAGATCAGTGACCCGGTCGCATTGGAGGCCGAGATCGGCCTGCTGGCCGGTGTCGTCTCGGTCGGCCTGTTCGCCAGGCGCGGTGCGGACGTCTTGCTGGTCGCGGGCGCTGGCGGGGTAAAGACGCTGAGGCGTTGACGTTTGCGGCGCCTCTGGCGCAGTCAAGGGTTCTCGTTCTGGCACCCGCAAAATCAGAAGGCCGACCCTGCGGGCCGGCCTTCTGATTTTGTTGGCTGGGGGACTAGGATTCGAACCTAGGTTGGCGGAGTCAGAGTCCGCAGTCCTACCGCTAGACGATCCCCCAAAATCCGGTTCGTCCGCAGGGTACTGACTCAGCGCTTGCTGAACTGCGGTCCGCGGCGGGCTTTTTTCCGGCCGACCTTCTTGCGCTCGACTTCGCGTGCGTCGCGGGTCACGAATCCTGCCGCACGCAAAGGCTTGCGCAGCGTCTCGTCGTATTCGATCAGCGCGCGCGTGATGCCGTGGCGGATCGCGCCGGCCTGGCCGGTGACGCCACCGCCATCGACCAGCACATTGACATCGAACCGGTCGACCATCTGCACGAGTTCCAGCGGCTGGCGGACGATCATGCGCCCGGTCTTGCGCCCGAAGAACTCGTCGAGCGGGCGGCCATTCACGGTGATCGCGCCCTTGCCCGGTTTCATGAAAACGCGCGCGGCCGATGTCTTGCGCCGGCCGGTTCCATAGTTGTCATTCAATGCCATTGTCTGATCCTGGTCTGTTGCGGGCCCGGGCTCACTTGAGCTCGAGCGATTTCGGCTGTTGCGCCGCGTGCGGGTGCTTCGCGCCCGCGAATACATGCAGCTTCCTGAACATCTGGCGGCCCAGTATCGTCTTCGGCAGCATGCCCTTGACCGCGTACTGGATCGCGCGTTCCGGGTGCTCGGCGAGCAGCTTGCCAAGCGCGATCGTCTTCAGGTTGCCCAGATAGCCGGTGTGCTGCTGGTAAACCTTGTCGCGCAGCTTGTTGCCGGTGACCGCGACCTTTTCTGCGTTGATCACGATGATGTAATCGCCGCAGTCGACATGCGGCGTGTACTCGGGCTTGTGCTTGCCACGCAAGCGAAACGCGATCGCCGACGCCAGGCGACCCAGGGTCTTTCCGGACGCATCCACCAGGTACCAGTCGCGGCTGACGCGCTCTGGCTTTGCAAAAACCGTCTTCATCTTGGGCCCCTGAAAGGGTCTGGTTCGAGAAAGGCCGGCAAGTTTACACAGATGCACAGGTGTTGCAAAGCCGGAAGACCCCCGACGCAAGTCATTGTCGCAATTAGGGAAGTAATAGCGCCGGGGCTATATAATATGCGTCACATGCCCGGCCCCCGCTTGTCCCCGCTAGACCGCCTGCTGGAACTGGCTGATTTGGGACTTCGCGCCAGTTTTGGGCGCCCCTCCGCCACCCGCCCCACACCGGGCTCGTCGGCCAAATCCGTGCCACTGGATGAGGGCCGCCGGCGCCATGTTGCCGGGCTGATGCGGGTCAATCACGCGGGAGAAGTCGCGGCCCAGGGTCTGTATCACGGCCAGGCCCTGACGGCGCGTTCTGAAGCCGTCCGCGCCACCCTGCGCCGGGCCGCCGACGAGGAAGGCGATCATCTGGCCTGGTGCCGCGACCGCCTCGACGAACTGGGCTCGCGCAGCAGTCTGCTGAATCCGGTCTGGTATGCAGGATCGGTTGCATTCGGCGCCGTGGCGGGATTGCTCGGGGATCGCGTCAGCCTGGGATTCATGGCCGAGACGGAAAGGCAGGTCGAGGGCCACCTCGAAGGACATCTAGCCAGGCTGCCGGATGACGACCAGCGCAGCCGCGCGATCATCGAGCAGATGAAGTCGGACGAGGTCGCTCACGGCCGTTCAGCGCGGGAGGCCGGCGGCGATGAATTGCCGGTGCCCGTGCCGCAGTTGATGAGATTGACCGCCCGGATTATGACCGGCACGGCATACTGGCTGTGAGCCGGCACCGGTTATGTCTTGCGGTGCGGACGAGCGTGTAATACAACGGCGGCCAAGCCCGCGACAGCAACCAGGCTGCGCATCAACCACCTCAGGGGAGCATCATGGAAGACGGCGTCAAGCAGTTGACTGACATTCCGGCGATCAATCGATTCCTGAGCTATTGCCGGGTCCGCACGGTACCGTCCAAGACCGTGCTGATCCATGCCGGCGACCTGCCGGATGTCCTCTACTACATCATCCGCGGATCGGTCGAGGTGATGATCGAGGACGAGGAAGGCAACGAAATGGTCCTCGCCTACCTCAACAAGGGCCAGTTCTTCGGCGAAATGGGTCTGTTCTCGGACAGCCAGCAGCGCAGCGCATGGGTGCGCACGCGCTCGCAGTGCGAACTCGCGGAGATGACTTATCCACGCTTTCGCCAGGTCGCGTCGGAGAGCCCGGCCCTCGTATTCGAGCTATCGACCCAGCTTGCAACACGCCTCGACCGCACCAATCGCAAGCTCGGCGACCTGGCCTTCGTCGACGTCACCGGGCGTATCGCGCACGCGATCATGGACCTCTGCAGCGAACCGGACGCGATGACCCACCCTCAGGGCATGCAGATCAAGGTCAGCCGCCAGGAACTTTCGCGCCTGGTCGGATGTTCGCGCGAAATGGCGGGACGCGTGCTCAAGGTGCTCGAGGAGCAGGGCATCCTGACCGCGCGCGGCAAGACGATCGTGGTGTTCGGCGCGCGGCCCAAGGTCAAGGCGCGGCCGGCGCCGGAATTCACCAAGTCCGCCGCCGCCGCCGCCAAGTAACCCGGTTCAGGCGTTGCGGGCGATGGCCGCGCGCATTGCGCGGATTGTCGCCGCATAGTCCTTCGAGCCGAAGATCGCGCTGCCGGCCACGAATGCGTCGGCCCCCGCCCCGGCGATCGCAGCGATATTGTCGAGCTTGACCCCGCCATCGATCTCGAGCCGTATTTCGCGGCCGCTGGCGTCGATGATCTGGCGGGCATCGGCGAGCTTGCCGAGCACCGGCTCGATGAACTGCTGCCCTGCGAATCCGGGATTCACCGACATCAACAGCAGCAGGTCGATCTGCTCCAGCGTGTGATCGAGCCAGGAAAGCGGCGTGGCCGGATTCAGCACCAGGCCCGGCCTGCAGCCCGATTCCCGGATCAGGCGGATGGTGCGGTCGACATGCCGGCTCGCCTCGGGGTGGAAGCTGATCCAGGTCGCGCCGGCCTCGGCGAACTCGGACACCAGGCGATCCACCGGGTCCACCATCAGGTGCACGTCAATCGGTGCCTTCACCCCGTGCTTTCGAAGTGCCTTGCAGACCAGCGGGCCGATCGTCAGGTTCGGCACGTAGTGATTGTCCATCACGTCGAAATGGATCCAGTCGGCGCCCGCGGCGAGTACGGCGTCGACTTCGGCGCCGAGGCGCGCGAAATCCGCGGACAGGATTGATGGTGCGATGACCGGCGCCAGCATGTTCTTACTTTAGCCTATCGCATGCCGCGCGATTCACGGATCCGTTCATAGGCCGCCTGGATCGCCTGGGTCTTCTGCTTGGCGACTTCGAGCATGGATTCCGGCAGGCCGCGGGCCACCAGCTTGTCCGGATGATTCCGGCTCATCAGGCGACGGTAGCTTCGCTTGACCTCGGCATCGCTGGCGGTACGCGGCACGTCGAGCACTTCGTATGCCTCGGCGAGCGCGTCACGACCGGCCGCGGACGCGCCCGGTGGCGGTCCGCGGCCGTATCGGCCGTCACCATGAGCTGCACCATAACCCTGCAATCGCAGAACCGTCTCCAGGTGTGCGAATTCGATGGCACTGATCCCGAGCGCCTGGGCCACACGCACGAGCGTCGCGTGGGTCGCACCGTGCATGCCATCGCCCATCAGTGCGGCGCGCATCTGGATCTCGAGGAACATGCGCAACAAGTCGCCCCGACCGCGACAGACGTGCAGCAGCTCCGCCAGTGCCGCGCGGGCGTCGAATCCGCTGTCCTTGCCCCGGGTGAAGCACTCCATCGCCGCGCGAGTGTCGGCGTCGCCCAGGTTGAACTGGCGGAAAATCCTGCGCGCGGCGGCAATGTCCTGCTCCGACACCCGGCCATCGGATTTGGCGACGTAGCCCATGATGCTGAAGGCCGTGCGGAAAAATGTGGACCGCACGATCGCCGGGTCCGCGCGCGGACCTGCCAGACCGCCCGATCTTTGAAGATCGTAGAAATGGCCCAGGATCAGACCGATCAGCGCGCCCAGGGGCCTGCGGCTCAGGATGAACCCCAGCAATGCGCCAATCAGCTTGCCGGTCCAGTTCATCGTACTTTCCTTGACCGCCCCATCACCCGGCTGCAAGAATCCGCGCTCCCCAGCCGGCGCGCGCCAGCGCCATGGTACCAAGAGCATGCAGAGCCCGGATGCCAGCCCCCTCTTTGAGTCAAAGCTCTCCGGACTTGAGTTGGTCCATCGCGGCAAGGTGCGGGACAACTACGCTATCGGCGATGGACGCCTGCTGATCGTTGCGACCGATCGGCTCTCCGCCTTCGACGTCGTCATGCCCGATCCGATCCCCGGCAAGGGCCGCGTGCTCACCACGATCTCGAATTTCTGGTTCGGGCGCACGCAGCGCGTCGTCTCCAATCACCTGACCGGCGAGCCGCTGTCGCGTTATGTCGGCAATCCCCGCGAACTCGCGATGCTCGAGGGCCGTGCCGTCATTGTCGAGCGCCTGACGCCACTGCCGGTCGAGGCCGTCGTGCGCGGCTATCTCGCCGGTTCGGGCTGGAAGGATTATCAGGAGCGCGGAATGATAGGCGGCATCCGGCTGCCCCCAGGACTCGTGCAGGCCAGCAGGTTGCCGGAGCCCATATTCACGCCAGCGACCAAGGCGCCCGCCGGTGCGCACGACGAGAACATCAGCTACGACCAGATGGTCAAGATCATCGGCGCCTCGGCTGCCGCCAGGATCCGTGAGCTCTCGCTCAAGCTGTACGCACATGGGGTCGAGCACGCATTGGCGAATGGCATCATCATCGCGGACACAAAATTCGAGTTTGGACTCGATCACAAGAACCGGGTCGTGCTGATGGACGAAGTGATGACCCCCGATTCATCCCGATTCTGGCCGGTCGACAGCTATCAGGAGGGCGCGAGCCCGCCATCATTCGACAAGCAGTACGTGCGCGACTATCTCGAGTCCCTCGGTTGGGACAAGAAGCCCCCGGCCCCGACACTGCCGCCCGACGTGATCCGGCTGACTGCACTCAAGTACCGCGAAGCGCAACACCGGTTGCTGGCCTGATTTCAGCGCGGCCGTTCCGGCCGCCTTGATGATGCGTCCTAAAAAATTGCCGTGCATCACTGCGCCCCGGCAAGTCAGCGGATTGCGGGGTCCTCCGGCCTGTGCCACGCTGCCGCGATGAGCGTGGACTTGGACCTGCGCCGACGCATCGAGCAGTTGCTGTTCGAGCGCCATGCGCCGATGCCCCTGAAGCACGCCGAGTGGCTGATGGGCCTGTTGCGCTATCCCTATGCGCTGGTACGCGACCTGCTGACCGGCGAGCTGAACCTGCGTGCGATGGGGCTCGTCTACACGACGCTGCTTTCGCTCGTGCCGCTGTTCGCGTTCGCATTCGCCGTGCTCAAGGGCCTGGGCGTCGCCCGGGACCTCGAGCCGCTGCTATTTGAGTTCCTGCGGCCGATCGGCGAGCGGGCCGGCGAGCTGACAGCCCAGATCATGGGCTTCGTCGAGAAAGTGCGCGGCGGCGTACTGGGTTCGCTGGGTCTGGCATTCCTGTTCTACACGGTGGTCGCGACGATCCAGAAGCTGGAGGGCGCCTTCAATTTCGCCTGG
>JAOUGR010000018.1 GCA_029857655.1 Gammaproteobacteria bacterium
GGCCTTCGAGATATACGTTACCCCAGGCTGGCCGGTTGAGCCTGATGTCGCCGCACCGGACCTGGAAACGCTGCGCGAGACAGTGCGCGCGTCGGCCGAGCGGGTCCGCGAACTGGCCGGCGAGCCGCCCATCGAGATCCGCCGGCTGCAGGGCTCAAGCGGTGTCGGCTATTACTTCGTCGCACCGGAAGGCGCCCCGCAAACCGAGGAGTTCAGGTACATGAACCAGGGCATGTTGCTGGTTGGCGAACTGATCGTCCAGTTCACGATCCTGACGAACGAAGGCCAGGACGCCGTCGTCGAAGAGGCGTTTGCGATGCTGAAGAGTGCGGTGCACCGGCATGCCGGCCTGGATCAGCGATAGAACCGGTCGATCGACTCGGAGAACAATCCAGCGGCGCGCATGACTACAGCAGCCATCGCGGCAGCGCCAGCGTCAATTCCGGGAATGCCGTGATCAGCGCGACCCCGATCGCCAGCACCACGAGAATCGGCAGCGAGGCGCGGGCGACTTCGAGCACAGGGCGCCCGAAACGCGACGCCGACATGAAAAGATTCAGACCCACCGGCGGCGTCAGGTAGCCAAGTTCGAGATTGGCCAGCAGGATCACGCCGAGATGCACTGGCTCGACGCCAAACGCGAGCGCGACCGGCACGATCAGCGGCGCGACCACGATGATGGCCGAAAAGATATCCATCAGGCTGCCGACCACCAGCAGGAACAAGTTCAGTATCAGCAGGAACAGCCAGCGCGCCTCGATAGTGCTCTCGATCCAGACGGTCAGCCGGTCCGGAACGTGCTCCGTGATCAGCAGATTGGTCAGGCCCATCGCGGCGCCCAGGATCAGCAGCACGCCACCGACCAGCAGGCCGCATTCGCACATGACGGCCACGAGCGCCGCGCCGCGTGGCAGGTCACGATTGACGAACGCCGCGATCAGCAGCGCGTAGGCCGCAGTAATGGCAGCGGCCTGCACCGGCAGCACGAATCCGCCGAAAATCAGCACCAGCGGCACTATCGGCAGCAGCAGTTCCCATTTCGCGCGCCAGGTCGTCACGACCGCGCGGCGCCAGCTGAACCGCGGGCGTTTCTTCAGACTCGGCGAAGCGGCAATGCCCCAGGCACAGGCCAGCACTACCATCAGCAGACCCGGCACGGCGCCGGCCAGGAACATCTCTTCGATGGAAACCTGCGCGACGATGGAATAGAGGATCAGCGGCAGGCAGGGCGCGAACAACACGCCAAGAGAACCCGCGCCGGTCACCAGCCCGAGCGCGGCACGATCACCGTAACGCGACGACAGCAGTATCGGCATCAGCAGGCCGCCAAGCGCCAGTATCGTCACGCCGGACCCGCCGGTGAACGCGGTGAAAAATGCGCAGGCAAATACGGTGACAACCGCCGGCCCGCCGCGCAGATGGCCGGACCAGGCTCGCAGCAATCGCACCAGGCGCCGTGCCGCGCCGCTAGCGGCAACGATATAACCGGCCAGCGTGAATAAAGGCAGTGTTGCGAGCAGCGGATTCGTGACCTGGTCATAGTGATCCAGCGGAATCGATGCGATCGGGTCGCCCGCGCTGATGAAGAATATCAACGCGACGCCGGCCAGGCCGACGAAGATCGGCGCGCCGAGCACGATGGCGGCGGCCAGCACCACCAGCATCGGCGTGCGTGCGGCAGCAACACCACCATCCAGTTGCGAAACCGCGTATGTCAGACCCGCCGCGATCAGCAGCAGGACGATTCGAGCAGCAAGGCCGCCGGCCGCATGCCGCACGATTCGCAATGTGATCAAAGCGAAACCCAGCGGCATCACGGCCTGCAGCACGATGCGCGGTATGCCGAAAGCGAGCCGACTTGACGAGGCCGCCTCCTCCGACACGAACTGCCAGGCTGCCAGCGTCAGCAGTGCGGCGACTGTCGTGCTGACCAGGCCGGTGAATGCCGCAATCGCGGGTTTCCACGCCGGCGGCAAAGCCTGGGCGACGGTTCCCATGGACAGCAGCCGGTTTTCGCGGGCCGCCGCCATGCCGCCCAGCATGCCGACCAGGAGCGTCAGGTGACGGATCAGCTCGTCGGTATTGGCGAATGTCGTGCTGGCGCTCGCCACTCCCAGCAGCACGAGCAGGGCAAGAGTCGTGGCGAGCAGCAGATCTTCGGCCCGGTGGACGACCGACATCACGTGCCGGCAGCGTGCCTGGCCTTCAGTATCTCGACCGCCGCGTCGAACATCGGCGCGGGAACCAGCGTGCCGCGGATGCGCGGATAGATGCTCGCCGCCTCGGCACGCCACTGGCGTTCTGCGTCCGGCGTCATCGGGATGACCTTGAGTCCCATCTTGTCCTTCATCGCCTGCACCGCCTCCTCGTCCTCGGCGCGGCTGAAGCGGCGCATTTCGTGACCGGCGCGCTCGGAAGTCTCGCGCAGCCAGGCCTGGGTCGCGGGGGTGAGCTTGTCCCAGGCGCGCTTGGTGACGACCAGCGCGCCAGTGATCGGCGCCCAGCGCAGGTCGAGCATGTATGGCGCATAGGTCGGAACTTGGCTGAAGTTGGCCAGGAACGCAGGCACCGGCAGCGCATCGATCATGCCGTTGCGCAGCCCGAGCAGGATCTGGTCCGGCTCGAGAACCACCGGGGTGTAATAGGCCTTCATTATCTCGACGCTCTCCGGATCGCCGGAACTCGCATATACGCGCATCGGCTTCAGGTCCTGCAGGCGATTTATGGGCTTGCTGGAGAAATAGCGGACCCAGCCGGCGTCGCCCCAGAACATCACGACGTAACCGGCTGCGCCCAGGCGCCGCTCGAGTTCGGGACGCAGCTTCTCGCGCACCGCGTCGACATCGTCCCAGTCGCGGAACATCAGCGGCATGTACTGCAGCGCGGTCACCGAGCGGTCAATCTGCGCGAGGCCGACAGCAGACAGCATCGCACCCTGGATCTGTCCGACGCGCATGCGCCGGACGATCTGCAATTCGCCGCCCTGGGTTCCCGCATAGATGTTCATCGAAACGCCGCCGGCGCCACGGGTCCACTCATTGCCGAGCGTCTGCAGGCGTTTGTGGAAGGAAGAACCGGAAGGTGCGACGGTCGCGATGCGCAATTCCGTGCCCGCGGCCGCGGGTGCGGCAGATCCGAGGGCGCAGGCAACGGCTGCCAGCGATATCGCGGCGAGACGCAAGCGGAAACGCGGGCCGTTGATCATGGCTGTTCCTCTAGACCTTTGGTTTCTTCCAGCGGGGGCAGGATCCACCGATCGACATGGGCCAGCAGCCAAACGGCCCGGCGCTGGAATATGGCGTTCGCCAGTCGTGTCGGTGGATCATCGTCAGGATTAATCTTGAGCGCCGCCTCGAGCATCGCGTCGAAACAGGCGCGATCTTCCTGCGGAATGCAGACGGATTCGGCCCAGGAAACATAGGGACCCGCGGTCCTGCCCTGGGACAATGCAATGGTGCGATCGAAATGCTTTCTCGCACTGGCAATCCGCTCGTCAAAGCTTCCAAAGGCATCAGGCCGCGCCATCTCGTAGGTCACCAGGAAGGAATGAATGGCGCCTCGATCCCAGTCCTCGTCCACCGCGAGCGCCCGGTCGATCAAGGCCGATACCAGGGGCAGCTCTGCGACCAGCGCCGGGTCGTCCTTGCCGAGCGCAATTGCCGCTGCCCAGGACGCAGCGGTCCAGTAGAGCAGGTCCACTTCCGCGGCACCCGCCTTTGCGACGGCGCCGGCGGCATTCGTTCGAAGCGTCGTGCTGAAACCCGGCACGGCCACGTCGAGACCACGCAATCCGTAGTTCCGCGCACGCAGGTACATCCGCCTTGCCCGATTCCACGCGGCCCAGGCACGATCAGTGTCATCAAGTGAAACGACATCCGCCTCCTGCTGCACAAAGGCGTAGGCGTATTGCGTGAAGCCTGCCGCGGTTGCCGAGAGCAGCTCGCGATGCTCGGGGGTGGATGCCAGCACGCTTTCCATCAGCTTCAGGCTGAATGGCAGGGCAGCGCCAATCAGTTCAGGGTCTTCGTCACCCGAATACGTCGTGCCTGCCGACGCCAGGGTATCGCCGATCTTGTTGGCGGCGAATCGCTGCACCGAGCAACCGGACGCCAGGAAGGCAATTGCCAGCATGCTCATGCCGGCCATGTTTCTGGGCTTGAGACTCAACAAGGCCATTTAACCTGATCGGTCATGTTCGGATCCTCGTCCTCGGCTGCCCCGCATGATACCTCCGGGATAGCCTGCAGTCTTAAACAAGCCATCCGGCCGGAACTTGCCGTTGTATGACAAGCAGCGTAAACGTGGGTTCCGGTCACGGATAATCAGTGCGGGGCCGCAAATTGAGATCAATAAGAAAAAGACTTCAACGGGCAGCAAGGACGTGACCGATGGGCAATGATGCAGTGAAGATGGAACGCCTCGAGGCGCATCGTGCCGTGATCGGCGACGGCTTCGAGATCCGTCGAGCGGTACCAAACCGCCATTGCCGCATGATTGGCGCCTGGTGCTTCCTTGATCATGCTGGCCCGGTGCGCTACAAACCCGGCAAGGGCCTCAATATCGGCCCGCATCCGCACATTGGCCTCCAGACATTCACCTGGATGATCGAAGGCGAGGTGTTGCACCGCGACAGCCTGGGCTGCGTACAGCTGATCCGTCCCGGGCAGGTCAACTTGATGACCGCGGGCCGTGGCATTTCGCATTCGGAGGAATCGCCGTTGGGCCGGACCGGGCGTTTTCATTCCACGCAACTCTGGATTGCGCTCCCGGATGCCGAGCGCCATCGTGAGCCTGACTTTCATCACTATCCGGCATTGCCGGTCATCGACCGCGGTGGCTTCCGGGTCACGGTGCTCGCCGGCACATGCGATGGTGAAATATCGCCCGCAAGAGTCTATACGCCGCTCGTCGGGCTCGACATCGCCACGCGCGGACGCGCGCAATGCACGCTGCCGCTCAATCCCTCCTTCGAGCATGCGGCATTGACGCTCGAGGGCGCGCCTGACTTGAATGGCGACCTGCTTGAACCGGGGACCCTCCTTTACCTGGGCACCGGCCATGGATCGCTCGAACTCAACTCGCCCGCAAAATCACGGGTGCTGGTTATCGGCGGCGTGCCGTTCGGCGAGGAGATTCTCCTGTGGTGGAACTTCGTCGCGCGTACACCTGCCGAAATGGAGGCCGCAAGGCGCGACTGGATTGAAGGCGAGCGTTTCGGCCAGGTCCATGGTGCCAGCGGAAAGCCATTGATTGCCCCGGAGCTGAAGGGCCTGAATCCCGGAGGAGCACGCAAATAAACCGTATCGCATCAAGCAGCATCGCAAACCAACAAGCCGAGAAGGCCTGAATCATGCGCAAGGTACTGGCCGTCCACGATCCGCGCCCGCCGCATTGGGTTGGTGACGGATTTCCCGTGCGCTCCATATTCTCTTACGACGGCCTGGGCCGCGAGCAGCTCAGTCCGTTCCTGATGCTGGATTACGCCGCACCGCGACATTTCGCACCAGCGGCTCAGCGACGCGGTGTCGGCGAACACCCGCATCGCGGCTTCGAGACGGTCACTATTGTCTACCAGGGCGAACTGGAGCACCGCGATTCGGCCGGCAATGGCGGGCGCATCGGCCAGGGCGACGTGCAATGGATGACGGCCGCATCCGGGATCATCCATGAGGAATTTCACTCGGAATCATTCACGCGTGCCGGCGGCACGATGGAAATGATGCAGCTCTGGGTCAACCTGCCGGCCAAGGACAAGATGTCCCCGCCCCGCTACCAGACCCTGCTCGATCGGGACATCCCATCGATCCAGCTACCCGATGGCGCCGGGCGCCTGCGCGTGATCGCCGGCGAATTCGCGGCGAGCAAGGGCCCCGCGAAGACTTTCACGCCGGTTAATGTCTGGGACCTTCGACTGAACGCAGGAAAGACGGCAACAATTGCGACACCCGAGGGCCATACGACTGCGATCATTCCGATGCATGGGAACGCCCTGATCAATGGCGTGCAGGCGGCGGCCGAAGCGCAGCTCGTGATCCTCGATCGCAGCGGCAGCGAGTTCACGATCGGCGTTGAAACCGATGCGACATTGTTGCTGTTGAGTGGCCAACCCCTGAACGAACCCGTGGTCGGCTATGGCCCGTTTGTCATGACGAGCGATCGTGAGATCTCGCAGGCGATACACGACTACCAGAGCGGGCGCTTTGGCAACCTGCCGGCGCCCGGCTGACATCAGGCGCGACCGAGAAAATCCGCCTTGCCCAGTTCAAGGCCATTGTGGCGGAGGATGTTGTACGCGGTCGTCACGTGGAAATAGAGATTTGGCAGCACCTGATGCACCAGGTAGGGCCGACCCAGCATCGACTTTTCGGTCGAGCGCGTCTTCCAGCTGATCGTGCGATCCTCCGAACCCTCGAACTGCGCCGGTTTCAGCGTCTCAAGAAATGCAACCGTCTTTTTCGTACGCACGATCAGTTCAGCCAGCGTTTTTTCGTTGTCTTCGAATGACGGGGACTCCACGCCTGCGAGCCTGGCTGCACCGCCCTTGGCGGAATCCGAGGCGATCTGCACCTGCCGCACCAGCGGAAACATGTCCGGGTAAAGTCGCGCGTTGACGAGGACGGCGGGGTCGATTTTCTTCGCCTCGGCATGCGCCGCCGCCTTTTCGAGGATGGCTGCAAGGCTGTTCATCATGCGGACGCCGGGCGCCACGCAAGCGTCGTACATGGAGATTTTCATCGCTAGAATGTTAGCACAATGAGCACATCGGGAATCGTCTGGGACAACCACGCCTGCCTGCCATTCATCGACACCGAGCAGTGGCTGCCGGGTATCGGTCGCTACCGGAAAGCAGGGATAGACGCGGTCACCGTCAATATCGGCGACAGCCATGTGCCACTCGAGGTCCTGATTCGCACGGCTGCCAGCATCCGGCATTACGTGCAGCAGCATCCGGACCAATACGTCCTGGGCCTGACGACGGGCGCCATCCGTTCAGCGAAGGCCACGGGCCGGCTCGCCGTATGTCTGGATGTCGAGGGCGTCTACGCGCTGGGCGAGCAACTGAGTCTCGTCGAATTCCTGTACCAGATCGGCGTGCGCTGGATGCTCATGGTCTACAACCGACGGAATCTTGCCGGCAGTGGCTGTCACGATCCCGATGACGAAGGCCTCACGGAGCTCGGGCGCGCCATGCTTCGAGAGATGGATCGCGTCGGTATGATCAAGTGCTGTTCGCATACCGGCTATCGCACGGCGCGCGAAATCCTGGATTCGTCGGACCGGCCCGTGATCTTCTCGCATTCCAATCCGCGCCGGCTGCGCGACCATCCGCGCAATATTCCGGACGAATTGATCAAGGCCTGCGCAGCCACCGGCGGCGTGGTCGGCATCAATGGCGTGGGCCTGTTCCTCGGCGATGGAGACCCGACCGCGGACGCCGTCGTGCGCAACATCGATTACGTCGCCCAGTTGGCCGGCGCAGAACATGTGGGTCTCGGCCTCGACTACATGTTCAAGGGCTCGGGCGTCGAAGAACCCGGGCGCAAGAGCCGCGAGTTATGGCCCGCAGAATGGGGCTACCGCGCCGGCATGGGCTTCCTCGGGCCGGAAGCCGTTCCGGAAATCGCCGAAGGACTCACGCGACTCGGGTACAAACCCGCCGCCATCAGCGGGATACTCGGGGAAAACCTGATGCGAGTGGCGGAAACGGTCTGGCGTCCTTAGTTGCGGGATTTTCCGGCATCCAGCGCGCCGGCGTCGCGATATCGCCACTTGCTGGCCCGGTTCCGGGCCACCAAGGTCAATTTCCTGATCCCGGTCACAGTTACCGCAGGACCGGCTGAGGTTACATATCACGCAGAAGACCCGCTGTCGTCGTGGCAGCGCCACCGCACAGGAATGGGGACGCGTCCAGATGCCTACCGGCCAGGTACCGACACTGATTGAGGCGCCGCGCGAGCCATTCGTGTCCGGCTGGACCGGCTATCTGACGGTCGGCCTCATCATCTACACCGTCGCCACGATCCTGGCGACCGTCGCGGGCGTCGGCCCAAGTCGATACGCCGAGATATTCACGCTTTTCTCCGATGCGCCAACCAGCATCTGCGCAGCCGCGCTTGCGGCGCTGGCGGCACGCAGATCCCAGGACCCTGCGGCGCGCCGCGCCTGGCAGTTGATGGCCGCTTCCCTTGCGGTCTACGCCACCGGCAACCTGCTCAATTCGTTTTACTGGCTCTATGGACACGACCCGTTTCCTTCGTTCGGTGACTTTTTCTTCATCGCGTTCTATCCGCTGGTGTTCGCGGCTGTATTGACGGTCATTCGCGCTGGCGCCGTGCGCGTACCCTGGGGCCGTCTCGCACTTGACGGCACCATCCTGATGCTGGGTTTTGGCGCCTTCTTCTGGTTCTTCGTGATTCATCCGACGGCCGCGGCGGGTGGCAACCCGGATATCGTCAAGTACGTCTTGACGCAGACCTACATCGCGCTGAACTGCCTGATGGTGCTGGCCTTCGGCGTACTGCTGCTGAATGCAGGCGCGGGCCCGCTCGGGCGCCGGACGCTGATGCTGATGACGATCGGCTTCGCCACGATGTTCCTGGCCGACATTGTCTGGGCCATGTCGAAAGTGACGGGCGAATACCTGCCTGGCGGGCTCTCGGACGCGATCTACCTGTCGTGCTACGCATGGCTCGTGGCAGCGGCGCGCGAACAAATGCGCGGTCCGCCGTCCATGAAGACCGAATCGAGCGCCTTTGGCAATACGGTGATCCAGGGCCTGCCTTACATCGCCATGCTGGTTTCATTTCTCGTGCTCGTGTACTTCGAGGGCGACGAGGCCGGCAAGCCGACGACGGTCATGATCGTCGTCATCTTCGTGCTGACGCTGCTCGTAATGCTGCGCCAAGGGGCGATCCTGCGTGACGACGCGCTGATGCGCGAGCGTCGCGCCGCGGGCCTCGTCGAAGCTCGTTATGCCTCGCTGATCAAGAACTCCTCCGACGTCATCATGATCACGGATGTCCAGGGACGCCTGCGCTTTGTGTCGCCGTCCGCCGAGCGCACTTTTTTGATGCATCCTGACGTCCTGATCGGCAGCAGCCTGTTCAAGCTTTGCGCCGAGGCCGATCGCGATCGGCTGGCCGGATTTATCGGTGAAGTGACCGTCACTTACGGCAGGGCCGTCGGCCCGATCGAGGTCTCCGTCGGTAGCGGGTCGCGGCGTTATACCCTTGAGTGCGTCGGCAGCAATCTGCTGGACGATCCCGCGGTCGGCGGCCTGGCAATCAATTTCCGCGACGTCAGCGAACGCAAGGCGCTCGAGGAGCAGTTGCGGCAGCTCGCTTTCCACGATCCGCTGACACTGCTGGCAAACCGCAGCCTGTTCCGCAATCGGGTACAGCATTCGCTTGCACTCGCGCAGCGCTCGCGACAGCAGGTAGCGGTGTTATTCCTCGACCTCGATAATTTCAAGAACGTCAACGACTCGCTCGGCCACGATGCAGGCGACCGTCTGCTGCAGACTGCGGCGCAACGACTCGTCATGTGCACACGAGCGGCGGACACGGTCGCGCGGCTGGGCGGTGACGAGTTTGCGATCCTTGTCGAGGGAATCGTGGACGCCGCCGACGTCGAGCGGATTGCGGGAACGATCATCGAATCCTTCAAGCAGCCGTTGCCACTGGATGGCAACGACATATTCGTCAGCGCCAGCATCGGCCTTGCATTTTCGCTGGACGGCGACGACACGGAGCAGCTGCTGCGCAATGCCGATATCGCGATGTACAGCGCAAAGGCGACCGGCAAGGCCCGTTACGTCGTGTTCCAGGCGCGCATGCAGGAGCAGCTGCGCGAGCGCCTGCGCCTGGCAGAGGACATAGACCGCGCGCTCGAGAAAGAGGAATTCTTCCTCGAATACCAGCCGGTCATCGACCTGAAGACCCGCGAGTTGCTGGGCGTCGAAGCACTCGTACGCTGGCAGCACCCGGTGCAGGGCCTGGTCATGCCGGGACAATTCATTTCGGCCGCGGAGGAATCCGGCCAGATCGTCGAACTCGGACGCTGGGTGCTGGCCGAGGCCTGCAAGAGCGTTCGCGGCTGGCGCGACTCGATTGCATCAGGCAGCGGACTGCGGGTCGCCGTCAACATTTCCGGCCGCCACTTGCAACACGCCGATCTCGTGGCAGACGTGCGCAATGCCCTGGAGGTTTCAGGCCTGGAGCCGGAGAATCTGGTGATCGAGCTGACAGAAAGCACGATCATGCAGAACACGGAAATCAATCTCGAGCGCTTCGGGGAGCTGAAGGCCCTCGGCATCCGCCTCGCAATCGATGACTTCGGAACGGGTTACTCGTCGCTCTCGTACCTGCATCGATTCCCGATCGATATCCTCAAGATCGACCGCTCGTTCGTGAGCCGCCTGACCGAAACCGGCGACGGCCCCGAGCTTGCGCGCGCCGTGGTGATGCTCGGCGCCACGTTGGGCCTCGAGACCATCGCCGAGGGCATCGAGCACGAAGAGCAAGTCGCGGAACTCCTGGAGCTCGGCTGCGTCGCTGGGCAGGGCTTCCTGTTCGCCAAGTCCTGCTCGCTGGAAATGCTCGCTGCCACGCCATTTTCCGAACGCCGCGCGGAATTGCGGCGCGAGCATTCGGCCTACGATCGCCTGACCGCCACCGGACGCTTTCGCGTCGCGGACCTTGCCGCCAAGCGTTCGGTCGCCTGACCCCCCCGCCGCGCGCTCAAAATGCCTTGCGGATGCCGATCAAGGCGTTCTGTCGGTCATAGGTATAGCGCAGGTCATCCGAGTTGTCGTACGACTCCCACGCGGCCTCGGCAAACAGCAGGTAGCCGCGGGACTTTAGGCCGGGAACCGGGGTCGTGTACCGGACCTTCAGCTCGAAGCCATGTTTGTCAGGCGCCTCGTCGTTGATGGTCGGATCACCCACGACGCGGTTGTCAAACACCCGCGAGTTCCATTCAAGGCCGATTACGAGCCGGGTATCGGACTTCGGCCGGTAGGTCCATTCGATCCCGGCATTCCAGCGCTTGCGATCGGAATATCCGACGCCATTGTCCACGCGTAAGTCGTAGCCGCCGGTGAACTCGAGCGCATTGCGGCGGGTAAGCTTCTGCCGGAAACGGGCATCAAGACCGTAGGTCTCGTACTCAAGGTCGGTGCCCACGACCGGTATGCCGGCTGCATCGCTCGCCCGGCGGTCACGATATTGCCGTTGCAAATACGAGAGGGCGATCCGGAGATTGCGGTTGCCGCCACCGATGTCGTATTCGGGCTGTATTCCGTACTCCATGTAATCCAGCTGCTCGAGACCAAGTTCCTCATAGTCCGTAAGGTAATTCTTGTATGTGGCGGAGCCTTCGACGGAGAACCGCCCATACTTGCCGCCCGGAAAATGCCAGGCCGCCTGAAAGTCACCTTTCAAATTGTCGAAGCGGTCGCCAATCGCGTTGCCAAGGCCGTCGGTGGCCACGACACCGGTGAAGCGGCTGACATAGGTCATGTCATGCATCCCAGCTTGCAGCGACCAATCCCACCCGTGTTCATTGCGCTTCTCATTCGATTTGCCGCTCACGCGCACGAAGTATTTCTCGTCGTCGCCATCGCTCATGCCGGATTCGAACAGCTGCGCTGAGGCGCCAACTTCCGCCGCTTTTGTCCATCCTGTCGACGCTACGCCCTCCGCAAGGAAGGCCGCCTCCAGTTGGGCAAACGCCCCGGCTCGCTCCCCAATAGTCTGGTTGAGGTTAAATGCATTGGAGTCGTAACCGACACCCGCGCGCAGGTCGAGCTCCTGCCCGGCTGATGCCGTCCCGATCATGAGCATGCATATCGCAGTGCAGGCGGCAGCCGGCAGCAGCTTGGACTTGAGATTCATGGGACGACTCCTCGAATCGATTGACTAAGGTGATTTTCGTGCCGGCAAGGCCGCGTCCGGCTGCCCGGTCGCGCGGGATCTTGCCTGCGCTGCAGCTTCGAGATCGCCGGCATCGCGGTAGTGCTGCGCAAGCAATGACCAGATTCGCGGGTTGTCGCCGGCGAGAGCCGCCGCGCGACCCAGTTCCTTCATGGCGTCGGCGCGGCGTCCGGCACGCAGCTCGGTGTCGGCGAGCAGCAGTCGCACTTCCGGATCAGCCGGTGACTCGGCCACGGCATCCTCCAGGAGCGCACGGGCACGGTCGGTCTGCCCCTGGCGCAGCAAGAGTTCTGCAAGGCGCTCCCGGATTTCCGCGTCGCCCGGAGCAACGCGCATTGCCACTTCCAGGTCCGCCAGCGCTTCGGCATGGCGCTCCGCGCGCTCATGCAACCGGGCGCGGTTGACGAGCGCGGGTGTATAGCGTGGGTGGTCATTCAGGAGCTCGTCGTAGAGTCTCAGCGCTTCGCGCTCGTCGCCGCTGCGCGCGTGCAGGACTGCCAGGTTGAGGCGGGTATTGCGCGCACCAGGATTTCGCTCGAGACTTTGCCGATAGGCATCGATCGCGCCGGCCAGGTTGCCGCGCTCCGACAGCGCGCGTCCCAGCTGGAACCAGGCCTCGGAACTTTCGGGGCGGGACTTCAGGCTGCGGCGCAGCAGGTTTTCGGCATCGGCCCATTGCCCGAGACGGGACGCGGTACGGGCGGCGGCCAGCTGCACTTCCGGTGTGGGATCCGGGCGCGCAAGCAGGATGCCGAGCAGTGCGCGCGCCTCCTTGTACTGTTTGTGCTCGTGCAGCACGATCGCGGCTTGTTCCACCGCGTCGTCGTAACCGCCGGGGAGCAGCGTATCTGCACGCTTCAGCTCCGACAGCATGCGATCACTATTGTGGTCTATCAACGCCAGCATGGATTCCGCATATGCGCGGTCCGCTTCGTTGTCCGCGCTCCGGGACAGCCAGCCAAACTCCTCCCTTGCCCTGGACGCATCACTCACTGCAAGGTAGTGACGCGCCAGCGCCTTCCGGTATTGCGTATTGTCGCTATCCAGCTTGACCGCGCGCGTCAGGTGTGAAAGCGCACGCGCCTCGTTCCCGCGCAGTTCCTGCAGCAAACCCATCGCGAGGTGCGCGTCGGCAAATCGCCGATTCAGAGCCAGTGCCTTGTCGAAGGCAACTTGAGCTTCATCCAGCCGTCCGCGCATGAGTTCTGCATTACCGAGGTCGAGCCAGAATCGCGCCATGTCCGGTCGCAGGCTCACCGCTTCGTTCAGTGATTGCGCCGCCAGGTCCCAGCGGCCTGCCGCCCCGTAGGTCAGTCCCAATTGATTGAAGGCCTTTGATTTGACGCGACCGCTT
>JAOUGR010000019.1 GCA_029857655.1 Gammaproteobacteria bacterium
CACAGCCATGTTCCTGACGATGATGGCTGGGGGCGTGAAAATCGGCGGCGAAAAGACCAGACCCTGCACCGTCACGAAGACCGGCCCCGCCACGTTTCGCATCGTGCTCACGCAGGGTCTCAACCGCCAGATTCGCCGCATGTGCTCGGCGCTGGGGTTTCGCGTGCAGAGCCTTCAGCGCGTCCGGATCATGCACATCCGGCTCGGCGCGCTCGCGCCCGGTCGCTGGCGCGACCTGACCGACGCCGAAATCCGGCCCCTGCTTGCAGCCAGGAGCGCGCGCAGCGCCGCGGGTTGATCGGGTCGCCGCTATACTTGGCGGCCTTTGGCAGCACCGCGATCGAATGCCGAAACCACCGAAAACACAGGCCCCGCGCAATTTCCAGGACCTGATCCTGGCCTTGCAGCGTTACTGGGCGGGCCAGGGCTGCGTGCTGCTCCAGCCCTACGATATGGAAATGGGGGCGGGCACATTCCACACCGCGACATTCCTGCGCGCGCTCGGCCCCGAGCCGTGGTGCGCAGCTTACGTGCAGCCTAGCCGCCGGCCGACCGACGGCCGTTACGGCGACAATCCATTCCGGCTGCAGCATTACTACCAGTTCCAGGTCGTCATGAAGCCGTCGCCAGACGACATCATCGAGCGCTACCTGGGTTCGCTCGCCGCGCTCGGCATCGATGTGCTGATCCACGACATCCGATTCGTCGAGGACAACTGGGAATCGCCGACCCTCGGCGCGTGGGGCCTCGGCTGGGAAGTCTGGCTGAACGGCATGGAAGTCACGCAATTCACCTATTTCCAGCAGGCCGGCGGTCTCGACTGCCGGCCGGTGACCGGAGAGATCACCTACGGCCTCGAGCGCCTGGCTATGTACCTGCAGGGCGTCGAAAGCGTCTATGACCTCGTCTGGACCGACGGCCCGGCCGGGCGCGTGACCTACGGCGACGTGTTCCACCAGAACGAGGTCGAGCAATCCGCCTACAACTTCGAGCACGCCGACACGGCCGCGCTTTTCGCCGAGTTCGAGCGCCGTGAGCAGGCCTGCGGAACATTGCTCGCAGCGAGCCTGCCGTTGCCGGCTTACGAGCAGGTGCTGAAGGCCTCGCACGCTTTCAACCTGCTGGATGCGCGCAAGGCGATATCGGTCACCGAGCGTCAACGCTACATCCTCCGGGTGCGCGCGCTGGCGCGTGCCGTGGCCGCCGCTTACCACGCCAGCCGTGAATTGCTCGGCTTTCCGCTGCTGCGCGGAGCGGCCAAGTGAAGCGGCGCGATTTCCTGGTCGAAATCGGCACTGAGGAACTGCCACCGAAAAGTCTGTGGGCGCTCGCGGAATCGTTCCGCGACAGCGTGATTTCCGGCCTCGATGCCGCCGGCCTCGCGCACGGCAAGGCCCAAGCTTATGCGACGCCTCGGCGCCTCGCGGTATTCGTGCGCCGCCTGGCCGACGCCCAGGGCGAGCAGAATCTCAAGCGCCGCGGCCCGCCGGTTTCCGCCGCTTTCGATGCGGGTGGCGAGCCGACACGCGCAGCGCTCGCCTTCGCCGAATCCTGCGGCGTCGCGATCGCCGCACTCACGCGCGTGACCGAACCGAAGGGCGATTTCCTGTTCTGCTCCATCACGCGCCCCGGGGCGCCGGCCGCCCAACTCCTCCCGGCCATCGTCCAGCGGGCGCTCGACGGTCTTCCGATCGCCCGCCGTATGCGCTGGGGCGCGGGCGAAGTCGAGTTTGTCCGGCCCGTGCATTGGGTCGTCATGCTGCATGGCGGCGACGTGGTCGACTGCGATCTGCTCGGTCTCAGGTCGGGGCGCACGACCCGCGGCCACCGTTTCCATTCCCCGAAACCGATCGTGCTGCGTTCGCCCCGCGGCTATGTCGACGCCCTGGAGAAGCGCGGATTCGTGCTGGTGGATTTCGCCGCGCGACGCGAGCGCATCGCGGCAGGCGTCGCCGCCGCCGCCCGGGAGGCGGGTGGCGAGGCAATGATCGATCCGTCCGTCCTCGACGAGGTGACGGCGCTGTGCGAATGGCCGGTTCCCATCGCCGGCACCTTTGACGCGCGCTTTCTCGAGTTGCCGCCGGAAGTGCTGATCGCAACCCTGCAGGACCACCAGCGCTACTTCCCCACGTGTTCGGCTGCGGGCGGGCTGCTGCCGCTTTTCGTGGCGGTTGCCAATATTGAAAGCCGCGATCCCGCGCAGGTGCGCGCGGGCAACGAGCGCGTGGTCCGGCCACGCCTCGCTGATGCCGCGTTCTTCTATGCCGCCGACCGGAAACAGACCCTTGCATCGCGCGGGCAAACCCTGGGGGCGGTGACTTTTCAGGCGCGCCTGGGCTCGCTCTCCGACAAGACCGCCCGGATTACGGCCCTCGCCGGCCAGATCGCAGCACTTGCCGGCAATGACATGGCCCCGGCCCAACGCGCCGCGGAGCTTGCGAAGTGCGACCTGCTGACCGCGATGGTCGGCGAGTTCCCGGAACTGCAGGGCGTCATGGGCCGTTATTACGCGACGCATGACGGCGAATCGGCCGAAGTCGCGGCCGCCATCGCCGAGCAATACCTGCCGCGCTACGCGGGCGATGCCGTGCCCGCCACCAGTGCTGGGCTCGCGCTTGCCGTGGCCGACAAGCTGGACACCATCGTCGGCATATTCGCGATCGGGCAGAAACCGACCGGCGCGAAGGATCCGTTTGGCCTGCGCCGGGCGGCTCTTGGGCTGCTGCGCATCCTGATCGAGAAGCGCGTCGGTATGGATCTCCGTGAACTGATTGTTGCGGCGCTCGAATCAGTGCGGGCCGATATACAGCGCCTCGCGGAAGGCAAGCCGCTGCCGGTCGCGGACAGCGTCGTGGACGAGATCTACGGGTTCATGATGGAGCGGCTGCGCGCCTGGTATCTCGAGGGTGCTCCCGGCGTGACAACCGAGATGTTCGACGCCGTGCTCGACATGCGTCCGGTGTCGCCACTCGATTTCGATGATCGCCTGCGTGCGTTGGTCGCTTTCCTGGCGCTGCCGGAAGCGGCGAGCTTGACCGCGGCCAACAAGCGCATCGGGAACATCCTGCGCAAGTCCGGCGAACAGGCCAGCCTGCGCGTGGACCAGCAACTGCTGTCCGATCCGGCCGAGCGGCAACTCGCCGCCGCGCTTGACGAACTGCGCGTGGAAATAGAGGGAACAATCGCGGGGCGGCGCTACGGCGACGCGATGCGCCGGCTCGCCACGTTGCGGCCAGCCGTGGACACGTTCTTCGATCGCGTGATGGTCATGGCGGATGATCCGGCCGTGCGCGCAAACCGCCTGGCATTGCTCGCCGCGTTGCAGCGATTGTTCCAGCACACCGCCAATTTATCGCGCCTGCCAGGCTGAAAAACCCGCTATCCCGGATGTCTATAAGCATCCATATTTAATTCAACTGATGGCATTCAAAGACAATTCCCCCGGCCAACCCGGCAGAACAGCGCGGTGGCGCCGGATTGCGCCCCTGCAGTGGCTCGCATCGCTCGTTTACACGACGCTTTTATTCGCGGGATCGTTCGCCTGGGGCGCATTGATCACGCTTGTCGGCTGGCTGCCATTTCGCTTGCTGTACCGGTTCGCGCGCGGCTGGGCGGGCTCCAATATGTGGCTTGCGAAAATCCTGTGCGGCCTCGACTGGGTAGTCGAGGGTCACGAAAACATCCCGCGCGAAGGCGCGCACATCTCGATGTGGAAACACGCCTCAGCCTGGGAAGCTATGGCGCAGATGATCATCTTTCCGCCGGCGGCGTGGGTTTACAAGCGCGAGATCTTATGGATCCCGCTGGTCGGCTGGGCAACCTGGATGATGCGCGGCATCGCGATCGACCGCGGCGCCGGCCACCGCGCCGTCAACCAGATTCTCGACCAGGGCCGCGCGCGCCTTGCGGCTGGCGTCTGGGTGATGGTCTTTCCCGAAGGCACCCGCGTCGAGCCGGGCGAGACCCGCAAGTACGGAATGTCGGGCGCGCTGCTCGCGTCGCAGACAGGCGCGAAAGTAATTCCGGTTGCGCACAACGCCGGTGACTTCTGGCCGCGGCGCGGCCTGCTGAAAAAGCCCGGGCTGATCCGCGTCGTGATCGGGCCACCGATAGAAACGACTGGCCGTGATCCGCGCGCGTTGAATGCCGAGGTGCAGACCTGGATCGAATCAACGATGCGTGAGATCAGCGCCGCGGCGCGTTAGCGAGTGCGCGCCTCACCGGAAATTCACGGCGCCGCAGCCGACGATTTCAGCGGCGGCTTTTCCCGGTCTGGTCGTGGCTTGTGCCGGTTGGACACCGAAAAACACGCGATCTTTCGGATGTTTATAAACATCCGAAAATACCCCAACCCGCTGAAAAACCGGATCAGACGTCTAGATTGACGACGTAGAGCGCGTTCTTCTCGATGAATTCGCGCCGCGGTTCGACCGCATCGCCCATCAGCGTCGTGAAAATGTCGTCCGCCGCAACCGCATCCTCGACGCGTACCTGCAGGAGCCGCCGGACCTCCGGGTTGATCGTCGTTTCCCACAGCTGCGCGGGGTTCATCTCGCCAAGCCCTTTGTAGCGCTGAATGGTCTGGCCCTTGCGCGCCTGTTCCAGCAGCCAGCCCATCGCCTCCGGGAATGCGGAAACTTCCTGCCGCTCGTCGCCGCGCGTCATGTACGCCCCGGGGCCGATGAAGTCGTTGAGCGTCGTGCCGAGTTCCGCGATGCGCGCATATTCGGCGGATTCGAAGAACTCCCGCTGCAGGTGTTTCTCCGCCGTCACGCCATGCTCGGTGCGCACAATATCGACGCGCAGCGGTGCGCCCTCCTCGTTCCGGCGCACTGAAAGTCGATAGCCGTGAACGAGGCTGCCATCAGCATTGAGGCGCGCCTCGAGTTCCTTGGCCCAGCCCTCGAGCCAGGCCGCGTCCGCGAATTGCTGCTCTCCGACCGGGCGCATTGAAAGCAGCTGCTCCAGCAGGCGCCGATCGTAGCGCCGTGACCAGCGGCTGATGATGGCCCTGACATCCATGTACTGCCTGGCCAGCATTTCAAGCCCCGACCCGGCCAGGGGCGGCGCGTCCGGATTCACGAACAGCGCTGCGCCGTCCAGCGCGCTTGTCAGCAGCAATTGATCGAGTTCGGCCTCGTCCTTGACGTATAGCTCCTGCTTGCCACGCTTGATCTTGAACAGCGGCGGTTGCGCGATGTAGATGTGGCCGCGCGCGATCAGCTCCGGCATTTGCCGGTAGAAGAAGGTCAGCAGCAGGGTACGGATGTGCGAACCGTCCACATCCGCGTCGGTCATGATGATCACGCGGTGATAGCGCAGTTTTTCGGCATCGAAGTCGTCAAGGCCGATGCCCGTGCCGAGCGCGCTGATGAGCGTCACCACCTCCTGCGACGACAGCATCTTGTCGAACCGCGCCTTCTCGACATTCAGGATCTTCCCCTTCAGCGGCAGCACGGCCTGCGTGCGCCGGTCGCGGCCCTGTTTCGCGGAACCGCCGGCGGATTCGCCCTCGACGAGGAAAATCTCGGATTTTCCCGGGTCTTTCTCCTGGCAGTCGGCGAGCTTGCCGGGCAGGCCAGAGGCGTCCAGCGCGCCCTTTCGCCGCGTCATCTCGCGCGCCTTGCGCGCCGCTTCGCGGGCCCGCGCCGCATCGATGATCTTCATGCAGATCGCTTTCGCATCGGCCGGGCGTTCGAGCAGGAATTCGCCCAGTTTTTGTGCAACGACGGACTCCACCGCGCCCTTGACCTCGGAGGAGACGAGCTTGTCCTTGGTCTGGGACGAGAATTTCGGGTCGGGCATCTTGATCGACAGGATTGCTGTCATGCCCTCGCGCGCGTCATCGCCCGTCAGCGAGACGTTCTCGCGCTTGGCGAGCCCTTCCTTCTCGATGAAATCGTTGATCTTGCGCGTCAGCGCCGCGCGGAATCCCGCCAGGTGCGTGCCGCCGTCCTTTTGTGGAATGTTGTTCGTGTAGCAGTACATCGCTTCCTGGTAGGAATCGTTCCACTGCGCAGCGACCTCGACCGAAATCGGGCCTTCCTGGCCCTGGAAATAGAAGATATTCGGGTGAATCGCCGTGCGGCTGCGATTGAGGTATTGCACGAAGGCGCTGACCCCGCCCTGGTGTTCGAAGATATCGTTCTTGTCCTCGCGCTCGTCGATGAGCTGGATGCGCACGCCCGAATTCAGGAACGACAGTTCGCGCAGGCGCTTCGCCAGCCAGTCGTAGGAAAATGTCGTGTTCGTGAAGATCGTGTTGCTCGGCTTGAATCGCACCGTCGTGCCGCGCTCAGCCGTGGAGCCGACCACAGCGAGCGGGCCGAGCGGCTCGCCCAGGCGATATTGCTGCCGGTGCAGCTTGCCGTCGCGCGCGATCGTCAGCGTCAGCGCTCCGGACAGGGCGTTGACGACGGAAACGCCGACGCCATGCAATCCACCGGCGACCTTGTACGAGTTGTCGTCGAATTTTCCGCCCGCGTGCAGCACGGTCATGATGACCTCGGCGGCGGAGCGGCCTTCCTCGCTGTGGATGTCGGTCGGAATGCCGCGGCCGTTGTCCTGCACGGTCACCGATTCGTCCGCGTGAATGGTCACGACGATGCGGTCGCAGTAACCCGCCAGGGCCTCGTCGATGGCGTTGTCCACGACCTCGAAAACCATGTGGTGGAGGCCCGTGCCGTCGTCCGTATCACCGATGTACATGCCGGGCCGCTTGCGGACGGCCTCGAGGCCTCGTAACACCTTGATTTTAGTGGAGTCGTAGTTGTCCTCGGCGGACACCTTGGGGCCTGGCTGCATAATCACCGAATACTAGCACGAGAATCTTGGTTTTTGCTTTGTTTTTCAGTTGCTTGGCTTAACTGAGCGGGGCCCCGCGGGCCGGGTTGTCGCTTGTGGATGAATCTGTGGAAAAGCCCGGCTTTTCACCCGCATTCTGTGGGTGTCATTTTGCGATGCAAAACAAACCGTCGGGGTGTCTCGTGGGCTGGATCTGGGCGGTCGCGGTGCATTTTTGTGCCCTGGATCCACGTCCGCGCGCATGGCAATCCTGCGCTTGCTTTGCCGCTGTGGATAAGCGCCGCGGCATGTTCCACGTGGAACAACCGCCCCGCTCACCCTGGGCGGATGGCGCCCTGTTCCACGTGGAACACCCGGCTCTGCCCGGGCAGCCCCGGGATCTCGCCGCGCAATGACGTAACCCAGATCTGTGCCGGAACCGTGCGCACCGCTGCCATGAGCAAGCCAAGATTTTCGCTGTCGAGCTCCGCCGCAGGATCATCCAGCAAGAGCGCCGAGCGTCCGGGGCGCTCCTGCTCCTGAATTTGCAGCTGCGCCAGCATCAGGCCTGCCGCGACCAGCTTTTGCTGGCCGCGTGATACGCGGTCCTTGGCTGCGCGTCCGCCCACCTCAACTGCTGCGTCGCCCCGGTGCGGCCCCGCCTGGGTTGCGCGATAGCGGCGGTCCCGGGCTCTGTCGGCCTCAAGCGCCTCCAGCAGCGGCCTCTTTTCGTCCCACCCGCGGCTATGTACCAGGGTGATCGGACTGCCCAGCAGGGCTTTGCCAATCGCCTCCAGCGGGTCCCGCAGCCGCTCCAGATAGGCCTCCCGCTGCCGCACCAGCTCCTCGCCGCTGGCTGCCAGCTCCTGTTCCCATGCCGCAAGATCGCTATCGCCGCGATCCTGCTTCAGCGCCGCGTTGCGTTGCCGGAGCGCGAGGTGATAGCGCCGCCAGGTGCTCAGGAAGGCCGGTTCCACGTGGAACACCCCCCAGTCGAGAAAGCGGCGGCGGCGGCCCGGGCCCTCTTCAAGCAGCTTGTGGATTTCCGGGTCGATGACCTGGGCCGGGAATTGCTCGGCAAGCGCGGCCACGCCAGCGGCCGGCGCGCCGCCCGCCTGCCACTCCGTTCCATTGCGCCGCGCACGCACGCCGAGCATCACGGGGGATACGCCGCCGCTGCTGCGGCCGGCCAGCACGAAGGCGTCCTGGCCGTGCCGAATCAGCGTGTCACGCTGCCGGCAGCGAAAAGATCGGCCACGACCCAGGAAAAAAGCCGCCTCAAGCAGGCTGGTCTTGCCGGATGCGTTTGGGCCGACAAAGACGTTCGCGACCGGATCCAGCTCCAGCTCAACTGACGCCAGGCAGCGGAATTGTTCGGCGCGAAACCAGCTGAGGGGCATTGCGCCCCTTACAGCCTCATGGGCATGACGACGTAGCGGGCGCTGCTTGCCCCTGGCGCACGCACGAGACAGCTCGAATTTCCGTCGGTCACGCCGATTTCCACCTCGGCCCCATCTACCGCGGCGAGGGCTTCGAGCAGGTAGGTCACGTTGAAACCCACCTCGAGTTCATCGCCCTTGTAGTTCACCTCGACCTGTTCCTCGGCTTCTTCCTGCTCGGGGTTGTGCGCCTGCAGCGTCAGGGAATTTTTCTTCAGCGCCAGCCGGATGCCGCGGTATTTCTCGTTCGCAAGGATCGAGGTGCGGTGCAGGGCTGCACGCAGCATTTCCCGGTCCGCGACGACCGCCTTTGGCGATGCGGCGGGAATGACCCGACTGTACTCCGGGAACCTGCCGTCAATGAGCTTCGAAGTGAAGCGAACGTCGCCGATATGGGCGCGAACGTGATTGGTCCCAATGGTGACGGAAACATTACCTTCCGTGCCCAGTAGGCGCTGTAACTCCAGGACACCCTTGCGGGGAATGATGACTTGCTGCACCTGTGCTTTTGACGGCAGATCCATTTCGCACAATGCCAGACGATGGCCGTCAGTCGCGACCGTTCGCAGCATTTTCCCGTCCGTTTCGAGCAACATCCCATTCAAGTAATAGCGAACGTCCTGCTGGGCCATCGAAAAGTGCGTCTTGTCCAGGAGGCGCTTCAGATCCGCCTGGGCGAGTTCCAGCGTTTGTTGCTTGGCCAGCTCGTCGATGACCGGGAAATCGGCGGCCGGCAGCGTGGCGAGTACGAAGCGGCTGCGGCCTCCACGGACGGTGGCTTTTTCGCCATCTTGGGTAAATGTCAGCGTGACGCCATCAGGCAGCGAGCGACAGATATCCAGCAGCTTGCGGCCGGGCAGGGTGATCTGCCCATCCGTGCCGGACTTGATCGCGGCCTGGGCGACCAGCTCCACCTCCAGATCCGTTGCCGTGATCGAGAGCTTTCCCTGCTTCGCGGACAACAGCAGATTCGCCAGTATCGGCATCGTCTGGCGCCGCTCAACGACGCCGATGACGGACTGAAGTGCGGCAAGCAGGTGTTCGCGTTCAGCACTGAATTTCATCTGTGCACCTGATTTGAATTAGTGATTCTTATGATAGTAGTAGTAATAGAGCAGAGCATTTCCGGTGGAAAACCCGCATAAATTAACGCCCGGCAACGGCTTGCACGAAGTACAAACACATGTGTTTCCTGCGGCGTTCCTCTGTCTCCCCTGTGGAGCGGCTGTGGAGCAAATATCCTCCAGAGCATCCGCACACATTATCCACATCAACCGGTCAGGATTCTCAACAGGTTCAGGTAATCCTCACCCACGCGACGATCGCTGTCGCGTAGATCTTTTATGCGGTCGCAGGCGTGCAGCACAGTCGTGTGATCGCGCCCGCCAAAGGCATCGCCGATCTCGGGCAGGCTGTGATTCGTCAACTCGCGGGCGAGTGCCATAGCCACCTGGCGGGGCCGCGCGATTGAGCGGCTGCGGCGCTTGGAAAGCATGTCTGCCATGCGGATCTTGTAATACTCGGCGACGGTCTTCTGGATATTGTCGATCGTGACGAGGCGCTCCTGCAGGGCGAGCAGGTCTTTCAGCGCCTCGCGCGCGAAGTCCAGCGTGATGGGGCGCCCCGTAAAACGCGCGGTGGCGAGCACGCGGCGCAGCGCGCCCTCCAGTTCGCGGACATTTGAACGGATCCGCTTGGCAATGAAAAAAGCAACTTCTTCGGGCAGGGTATCGCCGCCGGCCTGGGCCTTGCCGATCAGGATTGCGACGCAGGTTTCAAGCTCCGGCGGCTCGATGGCAACCGTCAGGCCCCAGCCCATGCGGGATTTCAGCCTTTCTTCCAGGCCGGCGACCTCCTTGGGATAGCGGTCGCAGGTCAGGATGATCTGCTGCTGGCCCTCCAGCAGCGCGTTGAAGGTGTGGAAGAACTCTTCCTGGGAGCGATCCTTGCCGGCAAAGAACTGGATGTCGTCGATCAGCAGGCCATCCAGGGTCCGATAAGCCTGCTTGAATTCCGCGATGCTGTTGTGCTGCAACGCGCGGACCATGTCGCTGACGAAGCGCTCGCTGTGCACATAGGCAATGCGCGCGGTGGGGTTGCGCTGGCGCATGAGGTGGCCCGCCGCATGCATCAGGTGGGTTTTGCCGAGGCCTACGCCGCCGTAGATGAACAGCGGGTTATAGGCCTTGCCGGGGTTTTCGCCGACCTGGACTGCGGCCGCGCGGGCGAGCTGGTTGCTCTTGCCTTCGACGAAGCTAGCGAAGGTGAAATCGGGATTGAAGCGGCTCCCGACGATCTGTGTCTCGCGCTTGCGGGCGCCGGCGCCGATGGTGGGGGCGGCGACCGGGGGCGCATCCTCGCGGCGCGAGCCGACCTCGAGGACGACCCGGGTTTCGGGGCCACTGCTCGCCGCGGCGACCAGTTGCTCGATGCGGCTGAAGAGGTTCAGCTCGATCCAGGAAACGACGAAGCGGTTCGGCGCCAGCAGCACGAGCGCGCCGTCGCGCTCGACAGCCTGCAGCGGCCGCACCCAGGTGCTGAATTGCTGCTCGGGCACCTCATTTTCCAGCTGACGCAGACATTGGTGCCAAAGCGAGCCCTGCACGAGCAACTCCTCTCGCAGGAAAATCGGGGGACGGAAGGCTGTCGAGTCTATAACCGCGCCCGGGGGCGCGCCAGAGTTATCCACAGCCCGGATCGGTTGACAGCGCGAGCGGCGCTCCGTACCCTTGCCGCCCTTTGCCTGCATCTGCAGGCCTTTACTTTTCAAAGGTTTGGGACCGCCGTCATGAAGCGCACCTACCAGCCAAGCAAGATCAAGCGCAAGCGCACGCACGGCTTCCGCGCCCGCATGGCGACCAAGAAGGGCCGGCAGGTCCTGAAGCGGCGCCGCGCGAAGGGCCGCAAGCGCCTGGCCGTCACCGAACTCCGCTGACGAGTGGAATTACGTCAGGACGAGCGGTTCTGCGGGCCGGCCAGAAGCTCTGCACCGCCGCCGAGTTCGAGCGTGCGCGCAAGAGCAAGAGCCGGCAGGCCAATTCACTGTTCTCGGTCCAATGGATTGAGAATGGTCTCGGCAACGCGCGGATCGGCATGGCGGTCGGCGTGCGCGCGGTTGGCGCGGCTGTCACGCGGAACCGGGTGCGGAGGCTGATCCGTGAGTCATTCCGTTTGCGCAGGCAGGAGTTGCCAGCCGTGGATATTTTCGTAATCGCGAGATCCGGCGTGCGAAGCGCCAGCAACGCGCAGATCTTCGCAAGCCTCGAGCGCCTGTGGCGGGAAATCCGGGCCTGATGATGAAAGCGCTGCTGCAGCTGCCCATACACCTTTACCGCTGGCTGGTCAGCCCGATGCTCGGCAGCAACTGCCGCTACCACCCGAGCTGTTCCGCTTACGCGCTGGAAGCCATCGAAAAGCATGGCGCACTGCGGGGCGGCTGGCTGTCGGTCAGGCGCGTCTGCCGCTGCCATCCCTGGGGCGGCGCTGGCCACGACCCGGTGCCCGGGGGCCGCGGCTGATGGAACAGCAACGCATATTCGTGTGGGTCGGATTGCTGCTCGTCCTGTGGCTCAACGTTGAAGCCTGGATGAAAGACGCCGCCGTGCCGCAGGTGGCACCCGAAGCGCAATCGACGGAAGCGCCCGCGGGTTCCGCGCTGGCGCCCGGAACAGGATCGGCGGGTGGCGCGCTCACCGATGAATTGCCGAGCGTGTCGGGCGAAACGCCGGCGGCAGCCGCGCCCGAAATCGGCCAGCCGGAAGCGCCGACGGCCGGATCGGGCAAGATCCGCGTTGTTACCGATGTGCTGGACCTGGACCTGAGTCTCGCGGGCGGCGAATTCGTGCGCGCCGACCTGCTCAAGTATCCGCGCCAGAAGGACGACCCCAACACGCCGGTGCGGCTGTTCAATACCGACTCGAAGGAATCGCAGTATCTGTTCCAGTCTGGCCTGACCAGCGGCGAGGCGGGGCGTGCCGAGCCGAACCACAAGGCCGAATTCGGCTCGGAAAGGCTGGAATACCGCCTGGCCGAAGGCGCGGACGAACTCCGCGTGCCGCTCAGCTGGTCGGATGGCGCCGGTCTTTCGGTGACCAAGACTTTTGTGCTTCACCGCGGCGGCTACGCCGTCGAAATCCAGTATCGCGTGACGAACGCGGGCACCGAGCCCATCAGGCTCGCCTCCTATGCACAGTTGCTGCGCCATTGGCAGGAGGTCAAGCGCTCGATGTGGAATGTGGAAACCTACGCATTCCGCGGCCCGGCGATCTATGACGGCGAGACTTACCAGAAGCTCGACATCGAAGACGAGGAAGACCAGACGCTTTCGCGTTCGATCACGAATGGCTGGGTCGCCGCGCTGCAGCACCATTTTGTCGCGGCAATCGTGCCGGCGGCCGGGCAGCCCTATCAGTACGAGCTGCGCGTCAAGGATCGCGATTTCCTGTTGCGCGTGGTCGGGCCCGCACAAGCCGTGCCGTCGGGCGGAACCCTTGAGCTGACCGAGAAAGTCTTCGTCGGGCCGAAGCTGCAGGAGCAGCTGCAGGCGGCCGGGCCGGAGCTCCGGCGCTCGGCGGACTACGGCAAGCTCACGATCCTCGCGCAGCCGCTGTTCTGGATCCTGTCAAAGGTCCACGGGCTGATCGGCAACTGGGGCTGGACCATCATCATCGTCACGCTCCTGATCAAGCTGGTGTTCTACAAGCTGTCGGAAACGAGCGGGCGCTCGATGGCGAAGATGCGCACTGTCGCGCCGCGCCTCAAGTCGGTCCAGGAACGCTACAAGGACGACCGCGAGGGCCAGGCACGCGCGATGATGGAACTCTACAAGCGCGAAAAAATCAATCCGGTCGCGGGTTGCCTGCCGGTGCTCGTCCAGATCCCGTTTTTCCTGGCGTTTTACTGGGTGCTGCTCGAAAGCGTCGAAATGCGCCAGGCGCCGTTTATCGGCTGGATCCAGGATCTGTCGGCGCGCGACCCGTATTTCATATTGCCGATCTTGATGGGCGCCGCGATGTTCGGGCAGTTCAAGCTGAACCCGACGCCACCCGATCCTGTGCAGG
>JAOUGR010000020.1 GCA_029857655.1 Gammaproteobacteria bacterium
GCACTGCGCACTTTCGAGCGCTGCGTGACATTCAGGGCGCGGCGTTCGATCGCCTGATGGGCGCGTTTTTCCGCTGACTTGGTGTTGGCCATAAGGGCGCGCATTCTGCGGATGCAGGGGCGGCTTGTCAACGCGGTATAGTGCCCGGCCAATGAGTCGCGGCTTCCTGCGCAGCACCGGTGTAGTCGGTTCCCTGACCCTCCTGTCCAGGATCTCCGGCGTCGTCCGCGACATGGTCTATTCCCAGGCCTTCGGCGCGGGACCGTTGATGGACGCCTTCCTGGTGGCGTTCAAGATCCCCAATTTCCTGCGGCGGCTGACCGCCGAAGGCGCATTTTCGCAGGCCTTCGTGCCGGTGATCACCGAATACAAGGTGCGCAGGGAGCACGCCGAGGTGCGCCGGTTGATTGCCGGCGTCAGCGGCGTGTTCGGCGTATTGCTGTTCGCGATCACTGCAATTGGCGTGATTGCAGCGCCTGTCCTGGCGTTCATGTTCGCGCCGGGATTTCGCGATGAGGGCGATCAATTCGACCTCACGGTCGAAATGCTGCGCTTCACGTTCCCCTACTTGTTCTTCATTTCACTAGTTGCCCTCGGCAGCGGCGTGCTCAACAGCTATGGCCGTTTCGGCGTGCCTGCCTTCAACCAGATCCTGCTCAATGTCGTGATGATCGTCGCGGCGGGTATCGTGGCGCCTCATTGCCCGAATCCGGGCCTGGTGCTCGCGATCGGGGTGTTCGTGGCAGGCGTGATCCAGTTGCTGGCGCAGTTTCCGGCCCTGCACAAGCTTGGGCTGCTGCCGCGGCCGCGCTGGGACTGGGCGCACGAAGGCGTGCGCCGCATCGCGAGGCTGATGCTGCCCGGAATCTTTGGGTCATCGGTCGCGCAGGTCTCGCTCTTGCTAGACACGTTGATTGCTTCTTTCTTGATGGCCGGCAGCATTTCATGGATGTACTACGCCGACCGGCTGGTCGAATTTCCGATGGGCGTATTCTCGATTGCGCTTGCGACCGTGATCCTGCCGGGGCTCTCTTCGCATCACGCGGGGGAGACGCCGGAGAAATTCACCGCCACGCTCGACTGGGCGTTGCGCCTGACGGTCACGATCGCGACGCCGGCGGCGGTCGGTCTGCTGATGCTTTCGGGCCCGATGATCGCGACGCTGTTCGGTTATGGCGCCTTCGGCGCGCGCGACGTATTGATGACGAGCTACGCGCTGATGGCCTATTCGCTGGGACTGATGGGCTTTTCGCTGGTGAAGGTGCTGGCGCCCGGATATTTCGCGCGCCAGGACACGAAGACGCCGGTAAAGGTCGGCATCATCGCGCTGTCAATCAACATCGCATTCAACCTGGCGGTCGTGGTACCGGCCTACCTCAACGGATTTCCCGTGCCGCACGCGCTGCTGGCACTGTCCACCGGGCTCTCAGCGATCATCAATGCGACGCTCCTTTACCGCGGGCTGCGCCGCCAGGGTGTCTACGCGCCATCCGCGCACTGGCGCAGGCTGCTGCCACAGGTCCTGTTCGCGAGCGCCGCGATGGCGGCTTTCCTGTGGTGGATCTCCGGCGACTGGGCTGCATGGACCGGCTGGCGGGCAATGGAGCGGGCGCTGCAGCTGGCGCTCTGTGTCGGTACGGGTGCCGGGGTTTACTTCCTAGCCCTGTGGCTCGCGGGCGCGCGCCCGCGCGACTTGAAATCACTATAATTCGCGCTGGTTCCGACCGGCGCTCCCAGGCAATGTTGATCACCCGCGGTTTCGAGTCCGTGCGAGCCGAAAATCGCGGCTGCGCGGTTGCGATCGGCAATTTCGACGGGCTGCACCTGGGGCACCAGGCCATCCTCAGACGCCTGGCCCAACGCGGCGGCGAGCTGGGTTTGCCCGTGGCGGTGCTGACTTTCGAGCCGCACCCGCGCGAGTACTTCGCGCCCCAGGAAGCGCCTGCGCGGCTGATGCGCCTGCGGGACAAGGCGGAAGCGCTGAAGGCGGCAGGTGTCTCCAGGCTGCGTGTGCTGCGCTTTGGTGCGGCACTCAGCGCTTGGGACGCCGCGACATTCATCGAGCGCGCACTGGTCAATGCAATGGGAGCAAAGCAGGTGGTGGTCGGGGCAGGCTTTCATTATGGACATGGGCGCAGCGGCGATGTGGCGCTGCTGCGGGCCGAAGGCACGCGGCGGGGCTTCGGTGTGGACGAAGTGCCGCCATGCAAACTGGATGGCGGGCTCGTCAGTTCGACGCGCGTGCGCGCGGCACTCGCCGCCGGTCGACTGGACGAAGCGAAGGCACTGCTCGGCCGTGACTATCGCATCAGCGGCCGCGTGGTCGCGGGCGAACGCCTGGGCAGGAAACTCGGTTTTCCGACCGCGAATATCCGCCTGCACCGGCGCGTCTCACCGGTGGCCGGAATATTCGCAGTGCGTGTGCGGGGCGCGGGCATCGATCGGCTGCCCGGCGTCGCATCGATCGGCACGCGGCCGACCGTGGCAGGCACGGAATGGCTGCTGGAGGTTCATCTGTTCGATTTCGAAGCCGATCTGTACCGCCAGCGGCTCGCCGTGGACTTGATCGCCAAGTTGCGCGACGAAGTGCATTATTCCGATCTCGCGACGATGACTGCGCAGATGCATCGGGATGCAGGCCAGGCGCGCGAGCTGCTTGGTGCCAGAGGATAGACGTGGACTACAAGACGACGCTCAACCTGCCGAATACCGACTTCCCGATGAAGGCGGATCTCGCACGTCGCGAACCGGCAATGGTCGAGGCCTGGCAGCGCGGAGACATCTATGGAAAGCTGCGGCAGAAATTTGCCGGGCGCCCGAAATTCGTGCTGCTGGACGGCCCGCCCTATGCCAACGGCGTGATCCACATCGGTCATGCCGTCAACAAGATTCTCAAGGACATCATCGTCAAGTCGCGCTCGCTCGACGGTTGCGACTCACCCTACGTTCCGGGCTGGGACTGCCATGGCCTGCCGATCGAGCAGCAGGTCGAGAAGAAGCACGGTCGCGTGGGCCACAAGCTGGATGCCGATGCATTTCGCAAGGCCTGCCGGGAATACGCGGCGAGCCAGGTCGAGGCCCAGCGCGTCGATTTTCAGCGACTCGGCGTCATCGGCGACTGGAACGATCCGTATCTCACGATGGCGGCGAGCTATGAGGCGGAGCAACTGCGCGCCTTTGCGGCGATCATCCGCCGCGGCCATCTCGTGCGCGGCTTCAAGCCGGTGCACTGGTGCCTGGATTGCCGCTCGTCGCTCGCCGAGGCGGAAGTCGAATATGAGGAGCGCACCTCGCCATCGGTGGACGTGCGCTTCCCGATTGTGGATGCGCTTGACGCCGGGCGTCGCTTCAAGCTCACGGGCAAGGATCTCGGGGACGCAACTGTCGCGATCTGGACCACCACGCCGTGGACCCTGCCGGCGAACCAGGCCGTGTGCCTGCACCCCACATTCGATTATGTGCTTGTCGAGTTCGACCGCCCGTCCGGCATGGAGCGAATGGTGGTCGCCGAGGCGCTTGCTGGCGCCGTCGCGACCCGCATCGGCGCCACTGCGGGCCGCGTGCTCGCGACGACCAAGGGTGCGGCGCTTGAGGGCCTGCGGCTTGAGCATCCATTCTACGAGCGCGAAGTACCCGTCATCCTCGGTAGCCACGTGACGCTCGAGACCGGCACCGGGGCCGTGCACACGGCACCGGGCCACGGCGCCGATGACTATGAGATGGGCCGCCACTACGGCCTGCCCATCGACAATCCCGTAGGACCCGACGGCCGATTCGTTGCCGGCACTCCACTGTTCGAGGGGCAGTCCGTATTCGATGCCAATGCAGCGATCATCGACACGCTCCAGAATGCGGGGCGCCTGATCCACCATGAACCCTACCGGCACAGCTATCCGCATTGCTGGCGCCACAAGACGCCCGTGATCTTCCGTGCGACACCGCAGTGGTTCCTGAGCATGGAAAAGGCCGGGCTGCGGCGCGATGCGCTCGCGGGCATCCGCGAGGTTAATTGGGTGCCGGACTGGGGTGAGCAGCGCATCACCAGCATGATCGAGACTCGCCCGGACTGGTGCATTTCGCGCCAGCGCGCCTGGGGCGTGCCGCTCGCGATGTTCGTGCACAAGGAAACCGGTGAGCCGCATCCGCAGACGCCGGACCTGCTGGAGCGCGTCGCGAATCTGGTCGAGGAGGGCGGCATCGAGGCCTGGTTCGCGCTAAATCCGCGCCAGTTGCTCGGTGACGAGTCACTGATCTACGAGAAATGCGAAGACGTCATGGATGTGTGGCTCGACTCGGGAGTCGTGCACCATTGCCTGCCGGCGCTGCGCCCTGATGTCATTCCGTTCCCGGTGGATGTCTACCTCGAGGGCTCCGACCAGCATCGCGGCTGGTTCCACAGCTCATTGCTGGCCTCGGTTGCGGGACGCGGCGTGCCGCCCTACCGCCAGGTCGTCACGCACGGCTTCGCCGTGGACGACAAGGGTCGCAAGATGTCGAAGTCACTCGGCAACGTGGTGGCACCGCAAAAGGTCATGAATACCCTCGGCGCCGACGTGCTGCGGCTCTGGGTCGCGGCGACCGACTACAGCTCGGAGATGAGTGTCTCCGACGAAATCCTGAAGCGCATGTCGGATAGCTACCGGCGCATGCGCAATACCCTGCGATTCCTGCTTGGTAACCTTGCGGGCTTCGACCCGGCGCGTGACGCGCTGCCCATCGAGCAGATGCTGGAGATCGATCGCTGGACGCTCGCGCGCGCGGGTGAGCTGCAGGCGGAAGTCATCAAGGGCTATCGCGATTACGATTTCCACGTCGTATATCAGAAGGTGCATGGCTTCTGCGTCATCGAGCTCGGCTCGTTCTGGCTCGACATATTGAAGGACCGCCTCTACACGATGCCTGCGGCAAGCACCGCGCGAAGGTCTGCGCAGACCGCGATGTATCAGGTCGCCGAAGCCATGGTGCGCTGGCTGGCTCCGATCCTGTCGTTCACCGCGGAGGAAGTCTGGAAATACCTGCCCGGCGCACGCGATGAATCGGTGCTGCTCGCGAACTGGTGGCCCTTGCCGGAAGTCCAGGCGTCGAAGGAAATCGACTGGGACGCCGTGATCGCACTCAAGACCGATGTCTCGCGTGAGCTCGAACAGTTGCGCGCCGCGGGCAAGCTCGGCGCGCCGCTCGAGGCCGTGGTGGACGTCTATCTCGACGAGGCGCAGCATCGCCGCATGGCGGCCATTGGCGATGAGCTGAGATTCGTGCTGATCACTTCGTCCGCGCGGATGTTGCCCGCCAGCAAGCGCCCGGCCGACGCCGTGCCGGCGCCCACGGTGGCAAAGACCGGCGCGTGGATCAGCGTAGGAGTGCAGGACGCGCCAAAGTGCGCGCGTTGCTGGCATCGGCGGTTCGATGTCGGTGCGGATCCGCTGCATCCGGAAATCTGCACGCGCTGTGTCGGCAATCTGGATGGCCCGGGCGAGACGAGGCGCTACGCATGAAGGGCGATGTTCTTCCGAAACAGACCGCGCTCTTCTGGTTGTGGCTTTCCGTCATCGTCGTGGTGGCCGACCAGCTGACCAAGTGGTTCGTGGTGACCCAGTTCGAGCTGTATGAAGTGATGCAGCTCGGGCCTTACCTGGAGCTGACACGGCTGCACAACACCGGCGCCGCGTTCAGCCTGCTGGCGCAGGCCGGCGGCTGGCAGCGGTGGTTCTTCGTCGGGCTCGCCGGAACCATCAGCGTTGCGATTGTCTGGTGGCTCTACACGCTGCCCGCGCGCGGCTATCCATGGCTCGCCATCGGGCTCGCGATCATCCTAGGCGGGGCGATCGGCAACGGCATCGACCGGCTTACTCTGGGGCATGTCGTGGATTTCCTTCATTTCCACTGGCAGCAGGCCTACTTCCCAGCCTTCAATGTCGCTGATATCGCGATCACGAGCGGCGCCATCATGCTGGTCATCGATGCGCTCATGCACACGCGCCGCACCAAGGCGCCGCCCGGATGAAAGTGCTGCTCGCCAACCCGCGCGGATTCTGCGCGGGCGTCGACCGCGCCATCGACATCGTCGAGCGCGCTATCTCGTTGTTTGGCGCGCCCATCTACGTGCGGCATGAAGTCGTGCACAACCGCTTCGTCGTCGACCGGCTGCGGGACCTCGGCGCCGTGTTTGTCGAAGAACTCGACGCCGTGCCAGACGGCGCCACCGTGATATTCAGCGCACACGGCGTTTCGAGCGCCGTGGAAGAAGAAGCTGCCCGCCGCAAGCTCGCCGTATTCGATGCCACCTGCCCGCTGGTGACCAAGGTTCACATGGAGGTCGGGCGTTACGCGAAAGATGGCTTCGACGTGATCCTGATCGGGCACGCGGGACACCCGGAGGTGGAGGGCACGATGGGGCGCTTCGACACGGGTCCTGGCGGCCGCATCCACCTGGTCGAGACGGTCGCCGACGCGGAGCGGCTGGCCGTGCGCAATGACGCGAAGCTCGCGCTCGTCACGCAGACGACATTGTCCGTGGATGACACCGCCCGGATCGTTGCGGCGCTGCGCCAGCGCTTTCCGGCGCTGGTCAGCCCGCGCAAGGAAGACATCTGCTATGCCACGCAGAATCGCCAGGACGCCGTCAAGCAGCTGGTCGCCGCCTGCAATGTGCTGGTCGTGGTCGGCTCGCAATCGAGTTCCAATTCCAACCGCTTGCGCGAAATCGCGACCACCAGCGGAATCCCGGGTTACCTCGTGGACGGGGCCGACGACCTCAGGCGCGAATGGTTCGAGGGAAAGAAATCTGTCGGCGTGACCGCGGGTGCCTCGGCCCCGGAGACCCTTGTACAGCAGGTGGTCGCGCGTCTGCGCGAATGGGGTGGGCAGGAAGGCGTCGAAGTGATCGGGCGCGAGGAAAAAGTGGTGTTTGGGCTGCCGCAGGCGCTGCGCGGAGTGAGCAGGACGCCGGCGCTCTAGCGCGATCACCAGCAACGGCGAGTAGAGTCGACGCCGGTCGAATCGAGAGCCTGGCGACGCCCGCTTTCGTCGATCGAGAACCGCCGGCATTCCGTATCGTTCATTTGACCGCCGCCGGCCGCCGGCTGCGCCGCCAGCCTGAAAGCCGCCGCATCCGCGAGTTCAATCGTCATCTCGTAGCGGCGCTGGGGCGTCGTTGAAGACACGGGTAATCCGGGCGGATCATCGCCACCGGTGGCATCGAGTCGGTCGCTGTATCGGCCGTGCGCCAGATGAAACTTCTCCTGTTCCGCTGCGGCAGTCAGCAGCGCCTGGACAGCTTCGAGTCGGTAGCTCCGCACGAGGTATCGGCGGTACGAGGCGAGTGCAAAGGACGCCGTGATCGCCACGATCACGAGTGCGACCATCACTTCGATCAGCGTGAATCCGTTTCGATTGGAAGTTTGCGCCATGAGGTCTTGACGGGGTCGTTGCCGAATCCGGCGTCGAATAGCTCGGCGCCAGCCAGTCCGAATGGTCTCGCGCGGCAGTCAGGGCATGCTTCATCCCACGATCGGGGGAATGCAAAGCGAAGTCCGGAAGGCAAGCCCGAGCCCGGCAATTCGCGTTCGACCGCATCTCCCGGCAGGTTCAGTCGATTGGTGGGTAGCCCGGTTCGCACATCGAGCGTATGCAGGCGCCTCGCGGCCAGGGGTGGTCCGCAGACAGCTGGCGCAGGCGCGGCCGCCGGCTGGTAGGTGAGAAAGTACAGTAGGTGATCGAAGGTCAGCGATGAGCCAATCACCTTTTCGCCGGGGCCGTGGGCATCCAGGCGCAGGAACCAGCCCGGAGCAGCTGCGGGCACTGGCCACAGACCGGCCGTCACGTCATGCAGGTCGGATTCGCTCAGCGCCGCGCCGGGCGGCTCCCGATCGCGAATCGAATAGATCCTGTCGGTAATGCTCGCATCGCGAGGCCTGGCGACCCATCCGGAGCCCACCGAGATCGCGCCCAGGAACTTGCCGGCCTCACGGATTGGCTAAACATCGGGAGACGGATCGAAGCGCTGGCCGGGTCCGCCGAGCCTTGCTACCAGGTGCGCGCGCGCCAGACTCGCTGGCGAGGCGCCATGCTGCAGATCCATGCGCCAGAGGCCGCCTTCGACGTCGATCACGTACATTCGATCGGCGAATCCATCGCCATCCATATCCAGTACGCGCGGCGCTGAAGGAAGGCTCACGGTCATCTCGGGCAAGTGCAGATCGGGTGACAATGCGGCGCTGCCAGCAGCACGCCACAAGCGGCGCCCGGTCGCGGCGTCGAAAATCGACAGCGATGCACCGGACGTGCGCACAGGTGATACGCGGGAATCGTAGGCGCGGTCGTAGCCGCCTGCCAGCACGACGACCCAGGAGCCGGGGTTCTGGCCGGAACTGGCGACAGATAGTTGCGTGATCACCGGTTCGGGCCAGCTTTCGGCCCCGTCATCGAGATCGCCGGGTGCGAGTGACCACATCAGTCGTGGTTCGTCGGGCGATCCGACGTCCAGGGCGTAGTAGCCACTGCCGCCGCGGCCGAATCCGAAAATCAGCCAGAGGTGTTCGCCGGCTGATGCATCAATCCGACCGTCTCCATCGGAATCGTGGCGATGCAGCACCAATGGTCCATCGATGCCGTGGCTTCGGGCAGTGGTTGATTCGTCACGCATCAACTCCGGAAGTCGGGCGAGCAAAGGCCGGGGAATGAAGGCCCATCGCTCGACGCCTGTGTCCGTGTCGAATGCGTGCAGCAGGCCATCATGGGTTGCGACAAATGTGGTGCGGCCGCCGTCCATCCCGTAATTCACGCTGATCGGTGCGCGCAGGCCGGGATCACCGAGCTGGCGTTGATTGAGGAGCCATGAAACGACTTCCACCTGAGTCTCGCGGTCATGCGAGGCCAGGCCAAAGAGTGCGGCGCTCAACAATGCGTTGTCGGAAGCCAGGCGATTTCGCGCGGAGGTCAGGGCATCGGTTGTGACATCGCTGTACAGCCGTCGCGATTGCGCGGCTGGCAGCCGGCCTGCGGCGCCACCCAACAATGGCGCATCCCCGTCTGGTTGACTGCTCCACGCGCTGATGCTGCCGTCGCGTGGCAGGCCGGATACCGGATCGAGTGCCGGTTCCCCATCACGACCGATTGCGACGGGCGCGGAAAGCGGGGTGGCGGGGGCCTGCAGCCGGTAACGCAACAGGTTGCCCAGCCACCGTTGCCGTGCCCGTGGCGCCGACATGCCATAGATCACGGCGGGCTCATGGGTGGAATCGGGTGTGAGTAACAAGCCAGCCGACGACAACTGGGCACCCGCCGCCACGGCCGCATCATGTTGCAGGCTGCGAGCAACGACATTCGCGAAGCCAAGCGGGCCTCCCAGAATTTCTGCCGTGCCGCCAGCACGGTCCAGGGATTCAGCCACGAGAGACGGCAGGGGCGATGGAGCGACCCACGTCAGCTGTGCGAACTGGCGCCCCGGCAGGTCTTCCCGCAGGTCGGACTGCGTCAACCACTGCCCGATTGCGGGCAGGCAACTCGCATCGCAGTCTCCTGTCAGTTCCGTGAACCCGGGCTGGCTCCGGGCGATGGGTCCCGCCCCGGCATCCTGTGATGACGTGCCGCCTGTGACGAGGGCAATCGTCACGGGCCGGCAGGGACACAAGAAGGGAGACAAGTAGTGCGCAGGATCCTGCCGATCTCTTGCAGCGATATCCGCGCGCGCGTCGTCACCGTAAAGTACGGGGCCACCGGAAAGCCACAGCACGATCTCGGCCATTGTCTCGGCTATTGGCGCACCCCCGGATGGAGAGATGTCATTCAACAAGGCTGGCAATTGCAATGCGGCCACTGCCGCAGATACCGGAGCCAGCAGGACGAATCCGCCTTCCGCATCGGGAACGCGATCGGAGTAGCGGACTAGCGCGACGTCCAGTCCGTCCGTGGCGGAAACCGCGGCGACGATTTCTGCGGTGACCGCTGCCATGCGCGTCGTTTGCGTGGTCGGACCCGCGGCTGCCAGGTAGTTCAGGAAATTGCCCGCATAGAATATGTATGGGTCGCCAAGCGGGGCGGCATCCCAGTCAATTTCCGACTCCGGACTCTGGCTCCAGGGGCCGGTTGGACCGTCGGTGGCGAACCATGGACCAGCTTCGCGGCCGTGATGAGCTCGGTCACTCCGGCATTCGACGGGATCCGAGCTTTCCACGCTCAACGCACCCCAATGACTTCCCGACGGATTCCATTGAGCTGCCCGTGAGGACACGAAGTATCCGTAGCGCGCGAGCGCGGCGCGCGCGGCGTCGCATTGCAAACCGATTTCTCCGGGCGTGGCACTCAAGGCAAGGCCGGCCATCGCCAGGCAGTCGGGCGCCGGGCCTGGCCCACGGCGCCAGTAGACGCGCCGTGAATCGCATTGCCGCGTTGCGCCGGCCGCGTAATCAGTCGACGGGTCGTACGGTACGGCGAGCCTGATCGGCTCGCCCATCGAGGCGGAAGTATCGACCGCGATGACCAGCAATGGCCTGATGCTCGCCGGCAATGGCGCCCGGCTGAGCCAGGCTTCATCCGGATCCGCACCGGCCAGGCCTGCGAATCCGAGAATCAGGCCCGCCGCTGACTTCAGCAAGAATCGTGAAAGGCCGAGGCGTTTCATTGGTACGGCACCACGACGTAGAAGCCCTGCTCGAACCGCACCCGCGCGTTCCGCGTCGCCTGACCCGTTGACACGATCAGGTAGTGCTGCGCCCGAAGTGCGGCATCCGGTGTTCCAATGCTGAATCCAGGGGGAGTCGCGCCATCGCTTTCGATTTCCGTGGTTCGCGTTTCAAAGTGCGCCAGGCTCGCCGCGCCGACGCCGTGCGGAATCGGTCCGGCGGAACTCGCGCCCGCGTGTCCTCGTGCCACCTGCAGGGCATGGGTAATTCCCGCCTCTGCCGCTTCGAGGGCATGGGCGGCGCCTTGCTGATGCCCGGCCAACGCAAGTGCGGTTACCGCCGCGGCGGCCGAGGCAAGGGCCAGCGCGGAGAGTCCGGCCAGCAACACGAGTGCGATGGCGAGTGCCGCACCCCTGGATGCATGCATCACGGCCAGCCCCGCAGATTGCGCAGTTCGAATACACCGCTGGACAGCTTGCGGCGATGGCGGCTCGATACGGATGGCTCCGTGCGATTCGAATAGGCCAGCGCGGGCAGATTGATGGCCGGGCTCTCCGCAGTATCGCTGCGCACGCGGATCCAGATGCGCACGGCGCGCGGTGTATCCGGTGTCGGTATCTCAGCCGGGGTGACCCAGCGATCGATTGCATCATCCTGGTCTCCCGGATCGTCGAGCCCGAATTCCACCTGCATGTCTTCGACGCCCGTGACGAGTTCTTCATCCTGAAATGCGGGCCGACTGCCACCGACCAGCCGCTTGCGTCTCAGTGAAGGCCAGCCACGCTGCGCACTTGAGTCGGCACTGACATAAAAAACGCTGACTTCGAGATCGTGCACGCGTGCAGCGCCGCCAAGACGCGTGTTGCCATCCGCCATCAGGCGCGCCGCACGAATATTGGATTCGACCTGCAAGCGACCGGCTTCCGGCAGCGCAGCGGACGAAGACACGTGCCTCAATGTCAGTGTGTCCGAGCCCGCGACCACCCGCGCATTCGGTCCCGCAGCGCAGCGCAGTGGAGCGCTTGCATCGATACGGTAGGCGCCGTCGGCTGCCGTGATCACCGAGCCGAGATCGAGTGCCAGCGACTCACCGCAACCACCGCTCACGGCTAGGCCAGGCGCTTCCGCGACGCCGGCCGCGCTCGAACCATCGACCGGACTGCCGGGCTTGGCCAACCCGAGGTAACCCGCCAGCTGCAGCTCGTCGGCCAGAATAGCGAAAGCGGCATCGGTGGTTTCCTCGAGCTTGGCCACGGCCTCGCTGCTGCGATGTATCGCGCGGCCACGCGCAACAAGCGCCAGTGCCCCTGCGATCGCAATCAACGCGAGCACCATCGCAATCATCATTTCGACGAGGGTAAGCCCCTTGTTTCGCATCACGTGGTCACCGGCAGCTGGAACTGCTCGGATCCGCCACCGGTTGCTGGCCAGCGGACCGAAATGAGGTATGCGGACACCCGGGGATCCGGAACGCTTACGGCGACGGTGGAACCATGGGGCAAGGTCAACACAGCTTCTGCCGCCCAGGTGATGCGTAATCTTTCTGCGGCCCGCTCCGGCGCACAACTGGCGGGGTAGCCTGCGCAGGCTGCGTCCGGATCGGTGCCGGCGATAGCCAGCACCGGAAGTTCGTCCGGCCTGCGAATCGCGCGCAACTGGTCCGCGATGGAGGCGGCGATCCGGATTGCCGCGCGGTGATTGGAAGATTCGCGTTCCTGCCTGACCGTTTGCAGAAGCATTGCGGTCGAGCCCGCGAGGCCCGCCACCATGACGGCGATCGCAATCAGCGCTTCGGGCAGCGTGAATCCCCGTGCCGGTCGCTTGGTCAGCATCTGAGTTTCCGGTTCGTCGCGTCGCGTTCGCTGATGCGCGGGCGACCGCTGCGGCTCACGATCACCGCGCGGGCAGCGTGACTGCCACGCCTGTCGCAGATCGTCAGGGTTGCCGGACTTGCGAAACTCGTGCCGGGCTCAAAGTAGATGACCGCGCGATTCGACCTGATCGTCGGCCCATGGTCGGGTTTCGATGACGGAAGGCTGCGGTGGACAGTGCCGTCGGCGCCGACAACCAGCAGGCCCCTGGACCAGTCGTCGCCACCGGAACAACGCAACGCATCGATGGTGCCGCAAAGCTCGGTAGACTCGCCGCGCGTGGCGGCGAACTGGCGCGCGGCTTGCACCGCATGCATGGCGGTCGTGACAATCGCGTCACGCCGGCTGTCGAGCAGCCATGCGCCAAAGCCCGGATAGGCGAGGGTCGCGAGGACCGCCACCAGCGCGAGGGCGGCCAGCAGTTCGAGCAGTGTGTAGCCACGTGACATGCATCGAGGCTAGCCCGGTTCTGCGCGCGCTCCTTGCTGCAATTGCGCTGTGTTTGAGCGGATTTCAGCCGGAGCGTATATTTGTACCTGATGGACGCCGCCAGCCCGATACCCCATTCCGACCGCAGGCGCACGGCAGCGCTGCTCACGAGCCACGGAATACACCCGACCGCGCAACGCATCCGCATTGCGGACGTGCTGTTTTCGTGCGAGCAGCACCTTAGCGCCGAACAGGTGATCCGCCTGCTCACCAGGGATGGGCTGCGCGTGTCGAAGGCAACCGTCTACAACACGCTGAATCTGTTCGCGGACAAGGG
>JAOUGR010000021.1 GCA_029857655.1 Gammaproteobacteria bacterium
GCCGAGACGCAGACCGCGGTGCTGCGCTTTACGCCGGAGCGAGCGCGCTGGGTCGCCGACGAAGTCTGGCACTCACGCCAGGCCGGCCGCATCGAGGCCGATGGCAGCTACGTGCTCGAATTGCCCTACAGCCAGGAGCCGGAATTGGTGATGGACCTGCTCCGATATGGAGCCGGCGTCCGGGTGCTCGCGCCGGAGTCGCTGCGCGCCACGGTCGCGCGCGAGCTGGCGGATGCCGCGCATCAATACGCCTGAACTCCGCGCTGGTGTACCGTAGGCGCCCATGAGAATTCCATTCATGCACGCGCCGGTTCTCGTTCTCGCCGCAGCCTGCCTCGCCGGTTGCCCGTCGGAAACCCGGCCGCAGGCGACGACGCCGGTCGCCGCGAGTCATGGGACGATCGTCGATCTCGAGGCGCGCTTCGCCGCCACTTCGCGCAGGCGCGGCGCCAAGGCGGCGTTCCTGGAATTCCTCGACGAGGAATCGATCGTGCTGCAGCCGGGACCAACCTGGGGACAAGCGGCCTGGACTGTCAATGACGACCTTCCGGGCACGCTCGACTGGCTGCCCGACCGTGCCCAGATATCGGCCGATGGCGATCTTGGTTTTGCATCGGGGCCGTGGATTCTCGAGCCGCGCGATCCTAAAGGCCGCCGCGTCGAGGGCCGCTACGTCACGGTCTGGAAGAAAGCCACGACGGGCTGGCACGTCTGGTTTGACGGAGGATTCGGGCGCAAGCCCGCGGGCGCCTGGGATGCGCGCACCAGCGCGCCATCATTGGGGCCATTCGCCTGCGAGCGCGGCCCCGCCGTGCCACCCGGCGAGTTGCAATTGCTCGATCTCGCAATTTCCGGCATTCAGGGCGGTGAGACTCACCAGCAACGCCTGCTCGCGCGGCTGGATGCGGAAGCCTGGCTGTTCCATGGACCCGCGGTCGAGGGCGCGGGCGCAGGCGCGGCGCGGGAAGCGGCGCTGGCAGCGCTGCCGGCTGCGCTGCAGTACTGGCCGATGGGCGCGGGCACGGCCTCATCCGGTGATCTCGGCTACAGCTATGGACTGTCCGCACCGGATCCCGGCGCGAGTGCGGACGCCAGTTATGTCCACATCTGGTGCCGGCATGGCGACAGCTGGCGCCTGGCGCTGCAATTGCGCACCCGCCTGCCCTCGAACTGAGCGCCGTCGCGACAGGGCGTGCCAATGGCAGGCCGGGCCGTTGCACGCGATCGCGCTGCATGACTAAGGTGTCCCGATGAAATTCGGCGTCCTGCGCGGCAATCGCGACCTGCGGTTCTGGGGCCTTCACTCCATGGGATGGATCGCGTATGCGGTACCTGTGCCGGCGCCTGTGGGACAGGGGGCCGCGCGCCGTCCTGATTGGGGCGATTACAGCAAGCTGGCTGCTCGCCCTCGCCAGGGCCGTCATCCATCGCCCCAGAAATGCGGTTCGTCGCATCGCGCAACCATCTGTCTTATGAGATCACTTGGCTACTGCGCGAGTACCCAGTCGATGACTGCGCCCTGGATCAGTTCCCCGACGCCATTCTGGACGCCCGGGTGGCTGATGAAGACCACGACGGCATAGTGCCTGCCGGAGTCGCCCGTGACATAGCCGGCGATCGTGCTGACATTCCTGAGCGTGCCGGTCTTCATGCGGATGCGGCTCGGGTCGCCGACTTTGCCGAAACGCTTGCGCAAGGTGCCGTCCAGTCCTCCCAGCGACAGCGATGCAAGGAATTCGGGTGCGTAGCGGCTTTTCCAGGCGCCGATCAGGAGCCGCGCCATGCCATCGCCGGAAATGCGGGCCTCGCGCGAGAGCCCCGAGCCGTTGCCGATGACGAGTTCAGGCAGATCAAATCCGCGGCTCACGAGCATCTCCTTGATCGATTCCTCTCCAGCGGCGGGCGTCGCCGGGGTCCCGCCGGTTTCCGCAGCAACGGTGAGCAGCAGCGTGCGCGCCATCACGTTGCTCGAGTACTTGTTCGTGACGCGCACGATTTCGGCCAGGGTCTGCGATTCCTGCGTCAGCAGCAGTCGCGCTGCCGGCGGCGTCGGCGCGCGCAGCATCCCGCCGGCGAATTCACCACCCTGCTGGCGCCACAGGGTCACGAAAGTTCCATAGGCATACTCCGCCGGCTGCATGATCGCGCGACGAAAAGTCTGTGGTGCACAGCTCGCCGACATCTGGCCCGTCACGGTGACATGCTCCGGCGAGTCATCCGGACTAGCGATGGTGATGCGGCGATTGCGGCCCGCGCAGCGGCCGGCAGTGAGCACCGCGCGATTCTCGACGGCCAGTCCGTATGGATATGGCTGGATCAGGACTTCGACCCGCTCGCCGTCATCGGCGGGTCGCACCACGAAATCCGCCGACTGCCAGTTGACCAGCAAGGCGTCAGGCAGGACGTTGTAGGTCCGCCATGCCTTGCCGTCAAAATCCTCCGGGCGTTCATCGAGCGCAGCGAACCGGGTCTGGTCGATGACAATATCGCCGTCGATGACACGCAAGCCGGTCTGGCGCAGATCGGCGACCAGTCGCCACCAGCGCTCGATCGTCAGCAGCGGATCGCCGCCGCCCTGAAGGTACAAATTGCCCTTCAGGACGCCCTTCACCACGGGCGCGTCGGACCAGACTCGGGTTTTCCAGGCATAGGCAGGCCCCAGTATTTCGAGCGCCGCCCAGGTCGGCACCAGCTTCATCGTCGAAGCCGGCGGGCGCGGCATCGTGGCATTAAGCTCGACCAGGCTCTCGCCGTTGGTGACGTCCCGTACCACCACGGTAACCGCCGAGTCCGGCACCAATTGCTGATTCAGCACGGCGCGGGGACGCTCGGGAAGGCTGTCGGCATGCAGGGCCTGGACGGAGAGCGCCAGGAACAGAAACAAGCTCGGGGAAAGACGGGACATTTGGTGCAATACTAATGCGCATGATTGCAACTTGCAGGCACTGGCATAGTCAGAGCGCATCATTGGTTGACATTTCCGGGGACTCCGTGAAGAGACTCAGTCGATACCTTTGGCCGATCGCGTTTCTTGTGATGCTGGCGGCATGCAGCGGCGCAGAGCCGCCCGCCACGCAGCTTTCCGGGACACCGGCGCCGGCGATACCGGATGCCGCGTCGGAAGCTGTGCCTCCGCCGGCGATCGTCACCGGCCTGCCGGATTTCAGCGCCCTCGTCGCAGCCCATGGCAAGGCAGTCGTCAATGTGACGACTGTTGCGCAGCGCGAGGCCGGCGACGAAGGACCGCCGGGGCTGTCACCGGATGACCCGTTCTTCGATTTCTTCCGGCGCTTTGGTTTCGGGGGGCCGCACGGCCAGCCGCCACCGCTTGCGCGCGGCGAAGGATCCGGGTTCCTGGTCAGCGCCGATGGTTACATCCTGACCAACGCCCATGTGGTGGACCGGGCGCGCGAGGTGACCGTGCGCATGACCGACCGGCACGAATATCGGGCGAAAGTGGTCGGCGTGGACCGTCGCACGGATGTCGCAGTGCTCAAGATCGACGCCGACAAGCTGCCATTCGTTCGTATCGGCAATCCGGAGTCGCTTAAGGCGGGCCAGTGGGTCGTCGCGATCGGCTCTCCGTTCGGATTCGAGAACTCCGTGACTGCCGGCATCATCAGCGCGACGGCGCGATCCCTGCCGGGCGATGCCTACACCCCGTTCATCCAGACGGATGTCGCGGTAAATCCCGGCAACTCCGGCGGGCCGCTATTCAACCTGCAGGGCGAGGTGGTCGGAATCAATTCGCAGATCTACAGTCGCACGGGCGGCTATCAGGGCGTGTCCTTTGCGATTCCTATCGATGTCGCGATGCTTGTGCGGAACCAGCTGGTCGCCACCGGAAGGGTTCAGCGCGGGCGCATCGGCGTGACCATCCAGGAGGTCAACCAGGCGCTGGCCGATTCTTTCCGCCTGCCGCGTCCGTACGGCGCACTGGTCAGCCAGGTCGAGGACGGTGGGCCGGCGGACAAGGCCGGGCTCAAGGCGGGTGACGTGATTCTCGCGGTCGATGGCCATGTCGTCGAGCGCTCCGGCGAATTGCCAGCCGTTATCGCGGCCATCAAGCCGGGCACGAAGGCCACGGTCGAGATCTGGCGCAACAAGGCCCGGCGCAAGGTCGATATCAAGGTCGGCGAGCTCGAGGACGATCCGGCGGTGGCGTCGCGGTTGCCGACCGGCGATTCGGACGCCGGCAAGCTCGGTCTCACGGTGCGGCCGCTGTCGGGTGGCGAGCGACAGCAGTTGCACACCGCAGGGCGCCTGGTCGTCGAGCAGTCCGGCGGCCCGGCGGCCGAAGCCGGGGTCGAGCCCGGCGATGTCCTGCTCGCCGTCAATGGCGCGCCGGTCACTTCAGTCGGCGAATTCCGCAATTCGGTGACGCAGTCCGGCGCCACAGTCGCGCTCCTGATCCAGCGCGGCAACGCCCAGATCTACATTCCCGTGAGAGTGGGAACGTGATGTTGCGCCGGGCAGCGATGGGCCTGCTCCTGCTTGGCGCATCGACCGGGATTCAGGCGGCGGAGCAGGCGCGCGCGCCGGGAACGACATTTCGCGATTGCGATACCTGCCCCGAAATGATTGTCGTGCCCGCTGGCAGTTTCGTCATGGGCGCACCGGGTGAATCGCTGGTGATCCGCATTCCGCAGGCATTTGCGCTGGGCCGCACTGAAGTGACGCGCGGCGAGTTCGCGCGTTTCATCGCCGATAGCAGTTACGAGCCGCGGCCAGGCTGCCGCAGCTGGGATCCTGCGCTCTCGCGTTTCAATGACGACGCGCGCCGCGGCTGGCAGAATCCAACGACACCGGTCGAGCCGACGGACGATCATCCGGTCACCTGCGTGAGCTTTGCCGATGCGCGCGCCTATACGGATTGGCTTGCACACGAAACCGGCGAGCGTTACCGGCTGGCCTCCGAAGCCGAATGGGAATATGCCGCCCGTGGCGGCACGACGACGCGTTACCCATGGGGTGATGCGCCGGAGGACGGTTGCGAATTCGCGAATACCTATGACGTGACGGCGGATTCGGCCTATCGGCTCGGCTGGTCCCATACGGGTTGCCGCGACGGTTTCCCAAACCTCGCGCAGGTCGGCCAATTGCAGGCCAACGCCTTCAAGCTGCAGGACATGATCGGCAACGTCCAGGAATGGGTGCTCGACTGCGCAACCGACAGCTATGTTGGCAGGCCGCGTGACGCGCGCGCATGGGAGTGGCTGGGAGGCTGCAAGCGCCGCATACAGCGCGGTGGCAGCTGGTTGACGCCGCCCGATGGCAACCGCAGCGCGCACCGTGCTGCCGTTTCCGAGGACGATCGCGGCGATGACGCCGGATTCCGTGTCGCGAGGGATCTTGATCAGCGCACGGCGCGCGCCGAGGACCGCTGATGTGCCGCCTCATCCCGGTCGCCCTGATAGTGGTCGCGCGCCTGGCATTTGCACAGCAGGCTGGACTGCCCGCGCCGTCCGCAGCCGCGGACTGCCCGGTATGCCCGGAACTTGCGCTGGTGCCGCCTGGAAGGTCCCTGATGGGGTCGGCGCCCGACGCGGCTGAAATCGACGCGACAACCGGTGAGTTTCCGACTGTCGCAATTTCCTTCACCCGGCCATTTCATGTTTCACGTCGCGAGATCACCTTCGGCGAGTTTCGCCGCTACGTCGAGGCGACCGGCGCGGAACCGGCGCCCGGCTGTCGTGTCTGGCTCGGCGGACAATGGGTTCTCGAGCGCGATCGCAGCTGGCGCGATCCTGGCTTTGCGCAGCCACCGCGGGACGCCGAGCCCGTGGTCTGCGTCAACTGGGACGACGCGCGCGGCTATGCCGAATGGCTGTCAAAGGAAAGCGGCAAGCGCTACCGGTTGCCCTCGGAAGCGGAGTGGGAATACGTGGCGCGCGGCGGCACATCATTCCCGCGCTTCTGGGGCGAGCACAATTCAAATGAAAGCGCGGTGTTGTCGCTCGCCTGTGATTTCGCGAATGTCTACGACTCGTCGGCCGTCGATGTCTATCGATTTCCCTGGCCGAATGCGCGCTGCAGCGACCGCGTGGCTGCGCTGGCGCCCGTCGGGCAGTACAAGCCAAACGCCTTCGGCGCGTTCGACATTATCGGCAATGCGCGTGAATGGGTCATGGACTGCTACACAGCGAGCTACGCTGGACGGCCCGAAGACGCGCGTGCCTGGACCTGGCAGGGCGGTTGCGAATTGAAGGGCGTGCGCGGCGGATCCTGGGCGAGCAGGCCGCGCGCCGCCCGCGCCGCCGCGCGCGATGCCGCCCCGACTGCGCTCCGGCAATCCGACCTCGGATTCCGCGTGGTCCGCGATTACGACTGACGGCGCCAATTCGCAGCGCCGGCAGTGGCACCACTTGTGGGTCAGCCCGGGCCATGAGGCGCAAGCCTGTCATCGGCTAGAATGCCGGCGCCTGACGCGATAACGTGCCGGGCCGCGACCGAGGAATCGTCTGTGAGTGAAGCCGTGAATCGGGATGTCATCAGCACTGAGTGCGTGATCATCGGCGCTGGTCCGGTGGGCCTGTTTGCGGTTTTCGAACTCGGACTGCTCGGCATGAAGTGTCAGGTCGTGGACACGCTGGCGCACCCGGGCGGGCAATGCACGGAGCTCTATCCGGACAAGCCGATCTACGACATTCCGGCGCTGCCGGTCTGCGGTGCGCGGGAACTCGTCGAGCGGCTACTTGAGCAGATCAAGCCGTTTGATGCGGGTCTGCACCTGGGCCAGGAAGTTGCCGAGCTCGGGCGACGCGCCGACGGACGATTCGACATCACGACCAGTACCGGCACGCGCTTTGACGCGGGCGCCGTGATCATCGCGGCCGGGCTCGGGTCATTCCAGGCGCGCAGGCTGATGGTGCCGGACGCGGAGCGCTTCGAAGGCAGGCAGATTCACTATCGCGTGCGCAACGCGACTGATTTCCACGGTCGCGACCTGTTGATCGCGGGCGGCGGAGACAGCGCGCTCGACTGGACACTCGAATTCTGCGGCAAGGCCCGCTCGCTGACGCTGGTTCACCGGCGTGCCGAGTTTCGCGCGCAGCCCGCAAGCGTCACCCGCATGCAGGAATTCGCGGCGGCCGGCCAGATGAGGCTTGTGGAGGGCACAATCGGCGCGCTTGCCATCGACGGCGAGCGCCTGGTCGGCGCCAGTGTGACGGGCAAGGATAAGAAGGTGACCGAAATCGCCTGCGAGCAGCTGCTGGCATTCTTTGGCCTGCATCCGAAACTCGGCCCGGTCGCGAACTGGGGCCTGGCACTCGAAAAGAAGTCGATCAGCGTTGACACGGAGAAATTCCAGACCAGCGAGCCCGGCATCTTCGCGATCGGGGACATCAACACCTATCCGGGCAAGAAGAAACTGATCCTGTCGGGATTCCACGAGGCAGCGCTCGCGTCATTCGGCGTCCAGCATCATGTCTATCCGGAGAAGCGCCAGTTCCTGCAATACACGACGACAAGTCCGATCATGCGGCAGCGACTGGGCGTCGCGCCGCCAGACTGAAAACGCACCGGCATGGACAAGCGCCTCTCCGACCTCTTGAGCCTGCTCGACCTCGAGCGCCTGGAAGACAATCTTTTCCGCGGCCAGAGCCACGATGTCGGGGCGCCCCAGGTTTTCGGTGGTCAGGTTCTGGGCCAGGCTCTGGTTGCGGCATCGCGGACCGTGGACGGGCGCTTGGTGCATTCCCTGCACGCCTACTTCCTGAGGCGCGGCGATCTCAACGCCCCGATCGTTTTCGAGGTGGATCGCAGCCGCGATGGCGGCAGCTTCACCAGCCGTCGCGTGGTCGCCATCCAGCATGGGCAGCCGATCCTGACAATGTCGGCGTCATTCCAGATCCGCGAGCCGGGTCTGGACCATCAGGCTCCGATGCCGGAAGCGCCGCCGCCCGAGGAGTTGCGCGATCTAGGCGACATCAATGCAGAGATCCTGGCGCAGGTGCCGGAGAAAGTGCGCAGCTTTTTCCGGCGCCAGCGGCCATTCGAATTCCGGCCCGTGAACCCTCCGAACTATATCAAGCCGGTCAAGTCGACCGCGACCAAGCAGGTCTGGTTTCGGTTGCTTGACCGACTGCCGGATGACCAGCCACTGCATCGCTGCCTGCTGGCCTACGTGTCTGATTACCACTTGCTTGAAACCGCAACGCTGCCGCACGGAATTTCGTTCCTGCAATTGCAGATGGCGAGTATCGACCACGCGATCTGGTTTCACCGCGACGTGCGCGTGGATGAGTGGCTGCTTTATGTGATCGACAGCCCGAGTGCATCCGGTGCGCGCGGCTTCGGGCGCGGCACGATCTACTCCCGCGACGGCACGCTGGTCGCGAGCGTCGCGCAGGAGGGGCTCATCCGCGAGCACAGCAAATGGACCAGCCCTGCGGGCAAGCAGAAATGACCCGCCCGCGTCAGCGGCAGGTCTTCATGGAGAACCCTTGAGTTACCGGGCCTGGCCCGGATCGAGCACCTTGCCGGGATTCATGATCCCGCGCGGATCGATCACCCTCTTGATGCTGTGCATCAGGGCGAGGGCCACCGGGTCTTCATAGCGCTGGAGCTCCGCGACCTTCGATTGCCCGATGCCGTGCTCGGCACTGATGCTGCCGCCGTAAGCGGCGACCAGGTCGTGTACCGCGCGCTGCACCTGGCCTGATGCTGCCGGCAATGCATCGCCTGCGCCGCCGACGGTCAGGTTGAAGTGCAGATTTCCGTCGCCCAGGTGCCCGTAGGCGACCAGTCGCGCATCCGGAATGATCCGCGCGAGCAACGCGCCGCCTTCCTCGATGAATTTCGGCAGGCGCTGCGGCTCGACCGATATGTCGTGCTTCAGGCCTGCGCCTTCATGGCGCTGCGCTTCGGGGATCGCCTCCCGCAGCCGCCAGAGGGCCTCACGTTGCGCATCGGAAGTGGCTGAAACGGCATCGATCGTGCGACCCCCTGCAATCGCATCCGCAAGCGCAGATTCGAATCGACCAGCCAGGTCCGAGTCCGCCTGCGGCAGGGAGATTTCCGCCAGCACGTACCATGGATGCGCTGCGCCGAATGGATCGCGGGTTCCTTTGATGTGGCGGCAGACAAGATCGACTGCGACGCGCGGCATGATCTCGAAAGTCGTAACCGCCGTTCCGAGCCGATCCTTGAGTTCCGCCAGCAGAGCGAGTGCGGCGGCCGGCGATGCCAGTGCGATCATTGCAGTCACGGTGCCTGCGGGTCGCGGGAACAGCTTGACGCAGGCGGCCGTAACGATGCCGAGCGTCCCCTCGGCTCCGATAAACAGCTGCTTTACGTCATAGCCTGTGTTGTCCTTGCGCAGCGCCCGCAGCTGGTCGAGTACGCGGCCGTCGGGCAGCACCACTTCGAGGCCCAGCACGAGCTCGCGCATCACGCCGTAACGCAGGACTGCCGTTCCTCCGGCATTGGTCGAAATGACTCCGCCCAGCGTGCAGGAGCCCTCCGATCCCAGCGACATGGGCAGCAGGCGGCCGGCCGATGCCGCCGCCTCCTGGAGGGTCTCGAGTACGCAGCCGGCATCCGCGGTCATCGAGTCGTTCAATGCGTCCAGCGAGCGGATGCGGCTCATCCGGCGCAGCGACATGACAATTTCAGTGTTGCCCGGGCGCGGTGTCGCGCCGCCGCAGTAACTCGTATTGCCGCCCTGGGGCACGATGCCGATCTGCTGTTCCGCGCAATAACGCACGAGCCTGGCCACCTGCTCGGTCGAACCAGGCAATACAACCAACGGCGTCTGGCCGTGATGAATACTGCGAAAATCGACTTCGAATGGCGCCCGGTCCTGGCCGGACTCGAGCCAGGCCTGCGGCCCGAGCAGGTCCTTGATGGCCTGCACGCAGGAGGAGGGAATCGCCTTCGCCGTGGGATTCAATGCCGGCGCCGCGTCAGGCGAGTGGTGCGGCGCGCAGCGCTTCGATGCGCTCATCCAGCGGCGGGTGGCTCATGAAGAGCTTCCTGAAACCCTGGCTCATGCCGCCGGCAATGCCGAACGTCGCCAGGCGATCCGGGAGTGCGGCCGGATGACTGCGCTTGAGTGCTTCGAGTGCGCCGATCATGTTGTCACGGCCCGCAAGGCGCGCGCCTCCGGAATCGGCGCGGAATTCACGGCGCCGCGAGAACCACATGACGATCATTGTCGCAAGGAAAGCGAGCACCAGCTCGGCGATGATCGTTGTGATCCAGAATGCCGGACCATGGCCGCGTTCGTTGCGGAACACGACTTTGTCCACGACATTGCCGATGAGGCGCGACGCGACGAATACAAACGTGTTCACCACGCCCTGGATCAGCGTCAGCGTGACCATGTCACCATTCGCGACGTGGCTGATTTCGTGGCCGAGAACTGCCTCGACTTCCCTGCGGTTCATCCGGTTCATCAAGCCGGTGCTGACCGCGACCAACGCGCTGTTGCGCCTCGCGCCGGTTGCAAAGGCATTCGGTTCCGGCGAATCGAAATAACCGACTTCCGGCATGCCGATGCCGGCCAGCTGCGCCTGCCGGCGTACGGTTTCGAGCAGCCAGGTTTCGGGCTCGTTGCGTGGCTGCCCGATGACCTGCACGCCCATCATCTTCCTTGCCATCCACTTCGAGATGGCAAGCGACAGGAATGCCCCACCGAATCCCAGCAGCGCGCCAAATACGAGCAGCGAATTGAAGTTGATGCCCTGCTGATTCAGCCAGGGCTCGAATCCGAGCAGTCGCAGCGTGATGCTCGCGACAATCAGGATTGCGAAGTTGGTGAGCACGAAGAGCAGGATTCTTTTCATGATTGGTCCAGATGGATGCGCCTCCAGCCAGATTCAAGTGCCGTCCAGGGGCTCTTCCCAGGGTCCATGAAATCTGCTGCCGCGGTACCGCGAAAAGTCCACTCGAATCAGGCAGTTCCCTGCATTGGCAGATTACTACTCGATGCTCACCTTGCGTGGCTGCTTCACTTTCTGCTCGAGCACGGCCGCGCGGCGCTCATCGGTCAGTTTCTCGAGCGTCATCACCCGGCAATATTCGAGACGCCCGAACTGGCGGCAGGAAATGCTGTCGCGCCGGTATCCGCAGATCTGCCCGTTGCCTTGGTTGATGCCCGTTGGACCGGCAGGATAAACGCGGATTCCGGCGTACGCGTTCAGTAGTCGTCGCGATCGCCGTACGCCTCATCGTCGTCGTCATCCTCATCGTCGTCATCATCCCAGTCGTCATCGTCATCGTCATCGTCAAGGTCCTCATCATCCTCTTCGGCGTCCTCGGACCCTGACCAGCCCTCGGGCTCATCAGTCAGATCGAGATCCAGCTCCTGCCAGGTCTCGTAGTCAATCTCCTCGACGTCTCCATCCTCGTATTGCAACTCGATCAGTTCCGAGTCCTCGTCGATCGAAAGGACCTGGAAAACCTCTTCATCCTCGAGGTTTTCGTACCACTGGCCAGGAACCGGGTTGTGATCGCGGCCCATCAAGCATCCTCGTTGCTGCCCACACGGTGGCGATACGCTGGAATCGACCCGATATTACGGGGGCGGGCCAATGCGAAGCAACGCCGGGGGCGTCCGGAACAGGTTTCCGCTTGAGTTGGCGGCAGGAGACCCCAATGAGGTAGGCGTCACCGCCACCATTGCTTGGAGGGATCGAAATGACACTGATTCGCTGGGAACCGTTCAGGGAACTGGACGACTTTTGCGCACGCCTCAATCCACTTTTCGGGCGCCTGCCTGCGGGCCGATCGGCCGTCCTGGAGCCGGGCCAGCAGGCCGAAGCGGTTGCCTGGGCGCCCGCGGCCAATATTTCAGAGACCGGCGCCGAGTACCTGATCAAGGCGGAACTGCCGGAAGTGAGCAAGGAAGACGTGAAAGTCACTGTGGATGACGGCGTGATCACGATCAGCGGGGAACGCCGCAACGAGCTCGAGCACAAGGACGAGAAGCTGCATCGCATTGAGAGCTTCTACGGCAGCTTTTCGCGCAGTTTCCGCCTGCCGGATGACGTTGATGTGAGCGGGATCCAGGCCGAGAGCAAGAACGGCATCCTGAAGGTCCGCGTGCCGAAGCAGCCCGCCGCGCGCCCAAGAACGGTCGAAGTACAGGTAAACTGAGAGGACCCCGGCGGCGGCGCCACGAGTGCCGCCGCCGACTGGCCGGTGCCAGGAGGTCCTATGACGACGGAGTTCGATGAGATCCGGAGAAAGCTGCTGGTACATAAGCAGGAGCTGCTGACGCGCGCCGCCAAGGTGCGGGCCGATATCACCCGTTCATCCGGCCCGCTGGACAAGGACTTCGCCGAGCAGGTCGTCCAGATGGAGAATGACGCTGTGCTCGCCGGGATCGGCGAGGCGACCAAGCAGGAGCTCGCGCAGATAAACCGCGCGCTCGCGCAACTCGACCAGGGCACCTACGGCCATTGCAGTTCCTGCGGCCAGCCGATCGATGCGCGCCGCCTGCAGGCACTGTCGTATTCCGACCTCTGCATCGCCTGCGCCGAAGCTGTCGGCTGATCGCAGCATCGAGGCGCACCAGCATGCCCCAGTACAAAGTACCCCTGCGTGAATTCAGATTCGTGCTGCACGAAGTGCTGCGCGCGGAGCAGCACTACCGCGAACTCGGTCGCGACGATGTCAATGCCGAGCTGATCGACAGTGTGCTCGAGGAATGCGCGCGATTCGCGGAAGACGTCGTGGCGCCCACCAATGAATCCGGCGACCGGATTGGTGTGCGCCGTACCGATGATGGACGTGTCGTGACGCCGCCGGGCTTCATCGAGGCCTACAGGCAATTCGTCAATGATGGCTGGGCCGCACTTTGCGGAGCGACGGAATATGGCGGCCAGGGCCTGCCCGAGAGTTTCGGCGGTCCGGTCGGCGAGATGCTCGTGTCGGCCAACATGTCGTGGAAGCTGTACAGCGGTCTGACCGACAGCGCCGTGCTGTGCGTTGAAAAGCACGCCAGCGAGGAGCTGCGCCGGCTGTACCTGCCGAAGATGATCCGCGGCGTCTGGAGCGGCACGATGTGCCTGACTGAATCCCATGCCGGCACTGACCTCGGCATCATGCGCACGCGCGCCGAACCGGACGGCCAGGGCTCCTACCGCATCAGCGGAACCAAGATCTTCATCACCAGCGGCGAGCACGACCTGGTCGAGAACATCGTGCATATGGTGCTCGCAAAATTACCTGATGCACCGGCAGGTTCGCGCGGCATCAGCCTGTTCCTCGTTCCCAAGTTCCTGCCGGACGCAGATGGCAATTGCGG